>JAFGCD010000006.1 GCA_016932835.1 Sedimentisphaerales bacterium | reverse complement strand
TGAGGTATCTTTGGAAAAGGCGAAGTTACAGGCTCGGTATAGAAGAAGTGAGATTTCTTTGCGGGCTGCAATCTTGTCGAATCTCCTCAAATGTCTTGGGGCAGGATCGGCCTTAAGGAAAGAGAATATGATTGGGATGCCCGAAGAAAAATTCATCACGCATACGGAGTGGTTCTTGAATGAGGCATTTTCGTGTGCCGAGGGTGGGAGTGGGGATGCTTGGCAAGCGGTTAGCTGTTGCAAGAATAGTCTCCCTGGGATCGAAGATAAATACGCCTATGTCCGAGATATCCAGACTGTTCTGGCAAAGAATCCCACGATTAGGGAAGAACTCGGCGATAACGCACTCACGCCAGATATTGTGGTCGTGAAAGAGATAGAGCTTAGTTGGGAATGCGAGTCGTGCCCCGCGAGAGATGGGAACGGAATACCGGGGGCTGGGACGACCATGGTGACACAAACCAAGGTGGTTGATCACCCACTCGCGATGTGCGCGGCTATATCCTGTAAGTGGACGATACGTAGTGACCGGGCGCAGAATACACGGACGGAAGCTCTGAATCTGATCAGGAATAGAAAGGGGAATACGCCGCATATTGTGGCGGTTACTTTTGAGCCTTTGCCGAGCAGGCTAAGCTCTCTTGCACTAGGGACGGGTGATTTGGATTGCATGTATCATGTTGCGCTGCCGGAATTAGTGGAGGCTATTCGGGAGACCAAGAGTGAAGATCATATCGAGCAAATCGAGACCCTTGTAAAGGGCAGACGATTGCGGGACATAAGCGATCTACCTGTTGACTTGGCGATCTGAGCAGTGACGGATGTTTATAGTCAATCTAAGCGGAGTGAGATAATGGCTCGCGTGAAGAACCGGCGAACCAAGCCGGAAGAATGTGTTGCGGCGATGCTGCGCAGGCTTGGAGTGAGATACCGGCGGAATGTACGGTCGATGATAGGCGAGCCTGATTTTGTAATTGGGGCGCTTCGGACGGTAGTATTTGTCCACGGGTGTTTTTGGCATAACCACCCCGGGTGCAAAAGGGCGAAGCTCCCTGCGACGAACAGGGAATTCTGGAAGAAAAAGATCATGGGGAACAGGAAGCGTGATGCACGAATAGCACGGCGACTTCGGAAGGAAGGGTGGCATGTGATTACAATCTGGCAGTGTAGATTGGCGAAAGTGGAACAAGTGAGGAGGCGATTGTCGAGGTTGTTGGGTGGTGGAGACGTGAGCTTGCGGGTAACCGGCGAACGCTGCCTTATAGGCAGGTAGGATTCCGGGTGCAGGGGGCTAAACAGGTGGATTGTTGTGCAGTGCACAACTTACCGTAACAGGTGAAACTCGAAGTACGAAATCCGAAAAGCGAAAGAGTTTGGGATTGCCGCAGGCTGCTTCGCAGCCTTGGCAATGACCACAAGTAGATGGGTGGCCGGGCGGGGACGAGAAAGGTCAAAAGTCAAAGATCAAAAAGCAAAATTAATGATAGCTGCGCAGGCTCTTTGGAATAGATTCCTCGCTGCGCTCGGAATGACGGTGAGGAAGTGAAAAGGTAAAAGGCAAAATTACAGAGTAAAGAGCAAAAATGTAACGAGGAGATTGCCACGTTGCTTCGCTCCTCGCAATGACGGTGGGTAAATGAGTGGATGGGTGGGGTTATTTCCAGATTGAAGTTAAGTTGTGTACGGTTAGTGAGAGGATTCTTGCGTTTCCGCCGACGGCGGAGAATTTCAGGTGCGGGGTGTCCTGGTTCTGATATGCGATATTGGTTATCGCGACCTCTCCGCGATTGCCGAAGGTCTCTATAGATAAGCGGTCCATTAGTATGCGGAGTTGTACCCGGCCCCGGCGAGGTTCGAGGGGGACTTCGGAGCCGACGGAAGAGAGGATCTTTCGGTTCAGGTCGTAGGCGACGGTGTTTCCCCTGAGTTCGAGGAGGATCTGCGAACAGCGGGATCTTGCGACGTCAATTTCCATTTCTATGTCGAAGAGTTCTCCGCGTATTGCGGCGAGGGGATTGCGGGACGGTTCGACGGCGGTGTCTTCAAGGCCGAAGGCGCCTGCCGTTCGGATGGTCTCTATCTCGCGGATGGGGTAGCGGCACATTACGATTCCGTGAGGGAGGGTCCTGAGGGTCAGGCGACAGGGGAAGGTGACCTGCTGGTTGAAGGGCATGTTTTTGGGGTAATCGTCCCATCCTCTCATCCATGCGAGCTGTATTCTTCTGGGGTCGGTATCGGGCATGTTTTCGAAGGTCATTGTCGCGTAGAAGTTTCTGCCATGGTCTCCTTTTCTCTTTTCCGTTTCGGGTGTGAACCGGTTTCCGTCGAAGTCGCCGATGACGTATTGTCCCGCTCCGTCGATGACGATCCATTTGGGGGTGTTTTTACGGCCTTGAACCGGCAGTTGGAACATGTCGGGGCACTCGAAGGAATCCCGGATTTCGGTGTCCAGCTTTTTCCATTCAAGGAGGTTTTTAGATGTGAAGAGAAGGTAAACGTTTTCGGTTTCCTTTCTCGGTACGGAAAGTAGGCATGCTCGTCGGCCGGTCAGACGTGCTGCGGCGTTTTGCTCGCAGATGACCTGCGAACCGTCGGCGTTGTCGCGCCGCCAGAGGGCGACGAATGTAAAATCGTCGTCGGCTTCTGCCAGGACGGGGGGCCCCTGGAGGAACTGTGCGCCGTCGAATCGCAGTACGCGGTGCGGGAAGGGCAGGTTCTTATCGATAGCGAGCTTCGGCATTTTGTCGGTTTCGGTTTGTGTCAGATTGTTGGCCCGGCCAGAGAGGTCTTTCCATGACGAGACCGCGTTTCGGTCGTCTGGGGCTGCTTGTGCGGCGTCGAGACGGAGGACGAGGCCCCGGGTTGGGATTTGCGGGGCGGGATTCGATTCGGCGAGTCCCCATTTGGCCCGCAGCGCTTCGACGGCGTTTTTAGTTTCTTCGTCTGAGAGGGGCCTGTCATAGACGAGGATTTCGGCGATGTCTCCCCGGAGGAATTCGGAGTCATCGGTCTTTGCTCCGATGCGGAATTTCTCATCGCTTATATTCTGTTTTCGCGGGTCGATTTGCGCAGTGGCGGATCCGTTTTGGTCGGTTGCGATTACTTTGCCGTCGGAGAAGATTCTGATTGCCGAGCAGGTCCATTCTTGCGGGGTGAAGCTGCGGAGGTCGTGCGCATCGTTGTTCTCCCCGTTGAATCCGTACATCGGCAGGCTGGTGATTTGGCCTGAAGGGCCGTAGAGTATCATTATCCATTTTTTGTGCGGGGCATACCAGAATACCTTCGGGTCGCGGAACTGGTGGACGAGGACGGGATTTTTTTCGTACTTTGTCCATGTTCGTCCCTTGTCGAGGCTGTATGAGATGCACTGGCTCAGGTTGTCGGTGCTGCTCCAGAATGCAATCATCGGGGGCTGGGTACCGTCGCCAAGGCCGGAACAGTTGTTCCTATCTACGACGCCGCCTCCGGATTGTGTCCCTCCGAATTTTCCCCCCTTTCCGAATGCGGGTGGCAGCTCTTTCCAGTGAATGAGGTCTGTGCTGATTGCATGGAGCCAGGCGGACCACCACCGCTGCGCGAAGAGGTGGTATTCACCGTCGTTGTAAACGAGTCCGTTGAGGTCGTTAAGCCAGCCCTGGTAGTGATTCGGGGGATTGAGGCGGTAGTCGTCCCAGTATCTTGCGGTGAAGTGGAACTGGGGACGGAGGGTTTCGTGGTAGAGTTTTTGCCGTGGAGGCGAGGGCTGTGCCGGCGGGAGGTCGGCAGAAGCAATGCCGGCGAGCGCAAGCAGTGCAAAAAAGACCTTAGTCATTATTATTTTCCCTGTGGTCTGCGGATATGGATTTCGATTGTGGTCCAGGATTTCCCTGCTTTCGGGCGTTTCGTTCTCGGATCGAGGATTTATTTTTCTGAAAGGTCTTATATATCGGAGATTGCTTGGGTTGTCAAATCAAGTTTAAGTGGTCATAAAGTTGTGGCGTGCGGGTTCTTTTTCTGTTACAATGCGCCGGTTCGCTCTGTTGGGCGGACAGGCTCTTTTTTTTGTTTTGCAAGACTGACCTGCAAGGAGACTTTATTATGAGCGAGAGCAAGATTAAGCGACGGACATTCCTGAAGCACAGTGCTGTTATCGGGGCCGGTTTGATAGTCGGCAAGAGCGGGATTCTTCGAGCGGGGAACTCTCCGAACGAGAAGCTGAATATCGCGGTGATCGGCGTAGGCGGTCGGGGGGGGGCTAACCTGAACAATGTCAAGAGCGAGAATATCGTAGCTCTTTGCGATGTTAACGGCAAGAACCTTGCGGGTGCGGCGAATCAGTTTCCGGGTGCGAAGACTTACGTCGATTGGCGCAAGTGCCTGGAACAAAAGGATATCGATGCTGTGGTGTGCTCGACGACGGACCATACTCATGCTTTTGTGAATGTGTGGGCGATGAATCGGGGCAAGCATGTTTACAGCGAGAAGCCTCTGGCGAATTCGGTCGAGGAGGCGCAGATGGTTCGCAAGACTTACCTCAAGAATAAAGATAAGATTGCGACCCAGATGGGGACCCAGATTCATGCGAGTGACAATTATCGCCGTATGGTGGAGCTGATTCGCGGGGGGGCTATCGGGACTCCGAAGGAGGTTCGGGTGTGGTGCAGCCGAACTCCTGCGGGTGGCAGCTATCTTCCCGAGGTCAAGCCTGTACCGGATGATCTGAACTGGGATTTGTGGGTCGGTCCCGCTCAGTTCCATCCTTACAATCCGGGCTACGTCGGCGGGTGCCTAAAGTGGAACCGGTTCTGGGATTTCGGGAGCGGCCAGATTGGAGATATGGGCAGCCACATGATGGATATGGCTTACTGGGGATTCGATCTTGGCCTTCCGACGACGTGCAAGGCCGAGGGCAGCGAACAAAACAGCGATACTCTGCCTATATGGCTGACTGCGGAGTGGGATCATCCTGCGAACGACTGGCGTGGTGCGATCAAGGCTTACTGGTATGACGGCGGCAAGAAGCCGGGGATGCCTTCGGAGGCTTTCAACCGCGAGCAGCTTTTCAAGGGGGCTCTTTTCAAGGGCGACAAGGGCTGGCTTCTGGCGGATTACGATTTTCGGATGCTGATGCTTCGCGGCGATATGACGCACTATAAGTCGCCGAAGGCCGACGAGCTTATTCCGGCTTCGATAGGTCATCACAAGGAGTGGATCGTCGCATGCAAGACGGATAAGAAGACGCTGTGCAATTTCGATTATTCGGGGGCCTTGATCGAGGCTAATATGCTTGCCCTGGTTGCGTATCGGGTCGGGAAGGAACTGGATTGGGACTCGGCGAATATGAAGGCGCGGAATTGCCCTGAGGCGGATCAGTATATCCGCAAGAGCTATCGGCAGGGGTGGGTTCTGAACGGATAGGGTTGAGATGCCTATGCCAATAACCCTCTGGCTTCGACCGGCTGCATCGGTCGCGGCCAGCGTCAGGCTGTATCGACAATGCTGCAGATTGCCTGCTTCGCAGGTCGCAATGACGAGGTTTTGGGGTTTAATCGCGGTTTTTGGCTTGACAAGCGGGGGTGAAATCAAGTACACTAAAGAGTATAAAAGTCTCCACGGATGGAGAGTGAGACAGGCCCGGTTTTAGTTTCTGGTCGGGTTTTCTCCGGTGAATAGGCTTGTGCTTGTCTGCTGCTGCGCGTTGCTGTTGCGCAGGCGATGAGCGTCGGCGGTTGACAATCGAGGAAGGATGTGATGAAAGTTATCGAGGGGAATTTCTGCCGGTTCGAGCGGCTGATGATAGCCGTTGCGTTTATTTTTTCGGCGGCGTCATCGGTGTACGGCGCTGTCGATTTGTACGGCGTTGGGACGGGGGGCAATACGGTTACGTGGGATTATTGGTCGCCGGTCGAGGTTGTGGAGGTTGTTACGGAGTTCCGCGGGGAATACTTTTATGAGTATTCATTTACGAATACGGACACATCGCCGATTTACGATTTCGGTGTTTTCTTTGATTTCGAGGTCGAGGCCGTGAGCGGTTTTGCGGAGCATCCGACGTGGAACGAGCCCAAATGGATGAATACGGGGAGTGTATTCCCAGAGTATGACGGGCGGAATCTTGACCGGAATATCGCAGGTTTTGTGGGGACGCATTCAGAGCCGCCGTTAGAGCCGTCGGTATCGATACAAATCGGCGAGAGCGTATCGGGTCTGTCGTTTAAGGCTTCGATTTATGACCCTTCCGCGAAGTGGTATTTCTACGAGACTATCGCATCGGGCTATACCCAGACGAACGGGACGGGGAACGTGGCGGCGGTGGGGACGACGGTTCCGGAGCCGGCGACACTTATCCTGCTTGGATTGGGGTGGATGGCGCTGGCTGGGAAGCAACGATGCCGTAAGGGCATATAGAATCCAATGGGGGGCAGCGCGGGGGCGGGAGCTACTGCTGGTCTTCGATGATTTTTTTCTGGACCTTCATGAGGTATTCGTCGAGTTCTTCTTTTCCGTCGAAGACGTTGAGGGCCGGCAGGAGATTTGTAATTTCGAAGGCCTTTTTGACCTGGGGCTGTAGATTTACCATTGCGAAATCGCCGCGTTTTTCGTTCATTTCGGTCTTGATTTGCATTATCGTTCCGATAGCGGAACTGGTGACGAGGTCCACTTCTGCGAGGTCGAGGACGATGGTTTTTACCGATTCCGTGAGGATTCCTTCTATCTCGGCCTTTAAGAGGCGGTATGTGTCGGAGTCGATGGTTCCGGTCGGTGCGACGGTTACGGCGTCGGGCCTTGTCTGTATTATTCTGACGCTGAGCGTCATTGAACATCCTTTCAAATCATAATCGAACGCGCATATTAGCACAGATTTTCAGGTATGGCCAGAGAATTGTTGCGGCGGAAAAAGAGCGGAGAGGGGCGAGAGGGGGGTTGACAATGTTGCGGGGGGAGGGGATAATGTGGGCGTATCGCGGTGAAAGTAGCTCAGCTGGTCAGAGCACCGGATTGTGGATCCGGGGGTCGCGGGTTCAAATCCCGTCTTTCACCCTTTTCTTTTTGCCGTGGCCTATTCGGGACCTTCGGAGCGAATTCATAAGAATCATGAAAGGGGCAAGAGATGAAGACATTCAGATCGGGGGCAATCGTTTTTGCGGTAGTTATCTGCGGGGTATCGTTTTTTTCGGGGATTGAGCCTGCGTTTGGGTTGAACCAGCCCCCTGAGGGTTTCAAGGCATTGTTTAACGGCGAGGACCTTACGGGTTGGAAGGGTCTTGTCGAGAGCCCGAATACTCGCGCGAAGATGAGCAGGGAGGAGCTTGCGGCGAAGCAGGCCAAGGCCGACGAGGAAATGAAGGCGCACTGGAGCGTTGTCGATGGGGCGCTTGTATTCGACGGCGGCGGGCACAGCCTGTGTACGGCGAAGGACTACGGCGATTTCGAGATGTTCGTGGATTGGAAGATCGAGGCCGGGGGCGACAGCGGGATATATCTTCGCGGCTCGCCTCAGGTTCAGATATGGGATACTGCTAATCGCAGCGTCGGGGCGCAGGTCGGCTCCGGGGGGCTTTACAACAACCAGAAGAATCCGAGCAAGCCGTCGAAGGTTGCGGATAAGCCGATAGGGCAGTGGAATACGTTTCGGATTAAGATGGTTGGCGAGAGGGTGACGGTTCGGCTGAACGATGTGCTCGTTGTCGATAACGTCGTAATGGAGAATTACTGGGAGCGTGACAAGCCGATCTATCCGACGGGTCAGATCGAGCTTCAGTCGCACGGGAGCAAGCTGTATTTCAGGAATGTATTCATTCGCGAGATTAAGAACGAGCTTAGGGCCGAAGAAAAGGAAGCCGGCTTCAAGCAGATGTTCAACGGGAAGGACCTTACGGGCTGGCAGGGCAATACGACCGGCTACGTCGTCAAGGACGGGATGATCGTCGTGGAGCCATCTCTCGGGGGCGAGAATCTCTATACCGAGAGGGAGTACGCGAATTTCATCATGCGGTTCGAGTTCAAGCTGACTCCTGGGGCGAACAACGGGCTCGGGATTCGCACACCAATGAACGTCGATGCGGCTTATCAGGGGATGGAGCTGCAGATACTGGATAACCTTTCGCCGAAGTATTCGGGTCTTCGGCCTTACCAGTATCACGGTTCGATTTACGATGTTGTGGCTGCGGATGAGACGAAGAAGGGCTGCCTGAAGGTTGCGGAGAACTGGAACGAAAAGGACTGGAAGGACGGGGGATGGAATTACGAAGAGGTGGTCGCGGACGGTAAGAAGGTCAGGGTTAAGGTCAACGGGGAGACGCTGGTCGATGCGGATATCTCGACGGTCACGGATTCGAAGGTTTTAGAACGTCACCCGGGGCTGAACAACGAGAAGGGGTATATCGGATTCTGCGGACACGGTGACAAGCTGGCTTTTCGGAACCTGCGCATCAAGATTCTCGATTGAGAGTGCAGCCATAGGTACCTAAGGCACAGGAATGAAAAGAAATAACCGCCGTCCTTAGGACTCCGCCTATGGCTTCCATTCCGGGACTTACGGAGAGAACGCTGAGAGCGCAGAGAATTGAAGTAGAAATAGCCCCAGAGGGTACATTCCTGAGAAACAGGAAGAACACAGCGGGGAAATCACACGGTAAAAGGAGAGATTGCCACAGGCTGCTTTGCAGCCTTCGCAATGACGACGGGCGGTGACGTGCTACGGATTAGGCAGTTGCTTCGTTGCGAGTGACACTTTTGTTTTTGCAGGCCAGATTCTTCGCCCCTAAGGTACCGGCTCCGCTCAGAATGACATGCGGCCGGGTATTGAATTTCGGGTGCGAGCGGGGGTTCTTGGTCTTTGTCACCCAGCTTTTGCGGTTGCGCTCGTCCGGTGTTCACGGCGATGGAGCTTAACATCCAGGAATGTCTTTAGCACCACGAGCACTATAAGCAGAGCGGCCGGTGAGTTGATTGCGATCAAGAAGAAGCCCCCGGTAATTATCGCTACGTGCATGATTGCCACCCGGGCATAAGGGGCGGTCATGATTTTGCCGGGGTCCACTCGGGCATATTCGCCTTTTATCAGGTAGTTGTACACGAACGATACGCCGTGACTCGCAAACAAGGCCAATACCGCCAACCTCATTTCCGGCGTCATTATCGAGAGAGCCTGGCTGATTACATTGAGGAGTATCTGAATGAAAGCGAAAAAGCAGGGCCAGGTTGTTCGATGCATGAAGTCGCCGTTGCTCTTGCCGAACATCGTCAAGACAAAGATCCCATGAATGCCTGTGAATCCTCCGAAGTGCAGGATGAAGAAAGGTATCGCGCAGAGCTTGCCCAAGTGTTCCTTCGGATGGTTTACCTTGATACATGCTATCTTTAGAATGCTGTAGAAGCCGACGGCGAGATTCTCGGCCCAGTATAGCAGCACGATACCAAAAGCATCCCATCCTGCAAACAGAACGCCCACAACAGGAATAGCATTCACGGCCAGGAGTGATATGAGGGGCAGCCGATTCAGGCAATCGTGTCGATTACTCATTGCGCAAGGACCTATCATCAATCATGATCTCAGGATTATAATTGAAAGGCCCTCGTTTGCGTCTTGAGTGCAAAATCACGGGCCTTGTTATTTTTCTTTTTCCGGCATTGGCAGCGTTACTGTAGTATCCACATTGCTATCGAGTCCTGGTCCTTGATGAAGATTCTGTTTCCGGCGAGGACAGGATGGGCGTAAGTGGGGGTGTCTGCGACCTTGTACTTTGCGATTTCGGTGTAGGCGGCAGCATCCGGTTTATATACGATCAATTCGGAGGTCTCGGGCAGCGCCATCATTACGGGTCCGGCATCGACTATTGCTGCGAATCCGCCCCTTCCGTACTGTGCCGAATCGGTCCATGCGGTCTTGCCGTCAGAGGCATTTATGCAGTAGAGGCTGCCTGTGTTTGAGAATCCGAACAGCATTTTGTTCTTTAGGACCGGGGTATTGTACTGGGGGGCGAGGTCGGGATTTGTCCAGAGTTGTTTTGTGGTGAATTTATCGCCCTGTTTCTCGATTTCGACGGCGGTTGTTCCGCGTCCTGCTCCGGTGTATATGACGGTTCGGCCTTCGATGATGGGCGTGGCGGCGTTGTATGCCCTTCTCTGGGGGACGAACGGGAGCTGCCAGAGGAGCTTGCCGTCGGCGGTATCGATGGCGACGATATTTTTCTCGGTGAGCGTAACGATTTGCTTCGTTGCATCGACGGTCATCAGGACCGGTGAGGCGTATTCGGGGCCTTCGACGGTCCACTTCCACTTTTCATCTCCGGTTGCAAGGTCGAGGGCTATTATTGCGCCTTTGCCGGCAGTTCCGAACTGGGTAATGACCATGCCGTCGCTGACGATGGGTGAGGTTGCGGTGAAGAATTTTGGGAAGAGGTCCGGATACGGGTCTTTTCGCCAGATGAGTTTTCCATCTTCTGCGTTCAGGCAGGAGAGGACTCCCGCGACGCCGAGAGTTACGATTTTTCCGTTGGCTACGACGGCGGAGCTTCTGGGTCCGGGGTGTCTGCCTGCTGCGCCTGTTACTTCTTTTGCCTGGTACCTGTCGGCCCAGATTTTTTTTCCGTCTGCTGCGTTGAGGGCGAGTATTGTCTCTTGGTCTCCCTGTCGAGTGAAGAGGTATAGCCTGTCGCCGACGAGGGCGGGCGTTGCGCAGCCTGTTCCGACGGTGATTTTCCATTTTTGGGTGAGTTGGGCGGGCCATTTTTGCGGCGCGGTGAATCCGGTTATGATTCCGTCGCGATTGGGTCCTCTCCATTGGGGCCAGTCGTCTGCGACTGCACAGGTCGCCGCGATTGCGATGATACAAACAGCGAGGATGATAGTGGATGATCTTTTGTCTTTCATAATGACCTCCATTTCAAATTGTATGCGAGCAAAAGCGACTCTCAGGGCTCGCACCGAACTGCACCTCGGCAGTTGACAGCAATGCGGTCGCATGTGTTGAACTTTAGGGCGTTGGTTCGGTGCTGTCAATATTATTGTGGGGCGGAATAGAATGTTGACGTTTTGGGCGGATTCGGTTACAAGTAAGGTTTTCCGACAGGCATCGGCCTGTTTTTTTATTGGCAGGACGGATGTGTATGACGTAAGGAGTCTATCTCTATGGCGAAAAGTGTAAGGACGAGGGCCAAATCAAAGAGCGGCAGCGGGGTGAAGAAGTCCGGAGAGAGTGCCTCAAAGGCACGTGGGAAAAATGCCTTAAAGGCAGGTAAGAAGAAAAAGGCGGTTAGAAAGTCTGCGAAGAGTGCCTCAAAAGCACGTGGGACTGCCTTAAAGGCAGGTAACAAGAAAGAGGCGGTTAAGAAGTCTGCGAAGAAGTCCAAGGCCAAGAGAGCAAAAAAGAAGAAGACAGATAAGAAGTCTCGTGGCGGTCCGAAGAAGGTTAAAAGCAAGGCCAGGCCAGCCGTTAAGGATGCGGTTGAGGAGGTTTTCGAGCAGGAAGAGCGTCGCGGCGAGACTGCGGAGACTATGGCGGGGCGGCAGCGGGATATTTCCGTTGCGGAATTTTTCATCAAAAACCGTCATCTTTTAGGTTTCGATAATCCTCGCAAGGCGCTGCTTACGACCATCAAGGAGGGAGTGGATAACGCCCTGGATGCGTGTGAAGAGGGCGGTATTCTGCCTGAGGTTCGGGTGGTTATCGCTCCGGCGAAAGAAGAGAACCGTTTTGTGGTAACGATCGAAGATAACGGGCCGGGGATTCTGAAGCGTGAAATTCCGAAGATTTTTGCGAAGCTGCTTTACGGTTCGAAGTTTCACCGGCTGAAGATGTCTCGGGGCCAGCAGGGGATAGGTATTTCGGCGGCGGGGATGTATGGGCAGCTTACGACGGGCAAGCCTATCGCTATTACGTCGAGGACGTCTTCTCGCCAGCCTGCTCATCATTACAAGCTCGAGATCGACGCGAAGAAGAACGAGCCTCGGATTATTGCCGATGAGATAGTGGAGTGGAAGTCGGCTCACGGGACGATGGTCGAGATCGAATTGGAGGCGAAGTACCAGAAGGGGCGGCAGTCGGTGGAGGCATATCTGGAGCAGACGGCTATCGCGAATCCTCACGTATCGCTGGAGTTTGCGACTCCGGACGGTGAGAAGAAGATATATAAGCGGGCGTCGAAGCAGATGCCGAAGGAGACGAAGGAGATCAAGCCTCACCCGTACGGGGTTGAGCTCGGCGTTCTGATTAAGATGCTTCACGATACGAGCGCCCGGACTTTGCAGTCTTTTCTGCATAGCGATTTTTCTCGTGTCAGTATGCGTGTTGCGAAGGAGATTTGCGATAAAGCCAAGCTCTACGAGCGCAGCCGGCCTACCCGGATAGCGCGGCAGGAAGCGGATAACCTTCACAAGGCTATCAACCATACGAAGATAATGAATCCGCCGACCGACTGCCTGAGTCCTATCGGGGAGGAAGAGATACTGGCCGGCCTGAAGAAACAGATCAAGGCCGATTTCTACAGCGCAGTGACTCGTCCTCCGTCGGTTTATCGGGGCAATCCGTTTCAGATCGAGGCGGCTATCGCTTACGGCGGGGAGATTGCTTCCGATGGTCTGGCTCAGGTTCTTCGTTATGCGAATCGTGTTCCGCTGCTTTACCAGCAGGCGGCGTGTGCGGTGAGCAAGTCTGTGATTTCGACAGGTTGGCGGAGCTACGCTTTGCAGCAGTCTGCGGGGGCTTATCCTACGGGTCCTTTGGTTATTATGGTTCATATGGCATCGGTGTGGGTTCCATTCACGTCGGAGAGCAAGGAGGCGATTGCCCATTATCCGGAGATTGTCAAAGAGGTTAAGCTCGCTCTTCAGGAGTGCGGGCGTCGGGTGGCGATATTCGTTCGTCGCCGTCGCAAGGCTGCGGAGTCGGAGCGCAAGAAGGCCTTTATTCAGAAGTACATTCCTCATATTGCGATCGCTCTGCGTGAGATACTCGAGCTGCCGGAGCGTCAGGAGAAAACGATGGTTACACAGTTGACGGATGTTCTTGAAAGGAGCCGGTCGTGAAGAAGGTTGGCAAGAAGATACAGGAGACTGCGGTTGCGGTTCGGGGGAAGATCCAGCGTCGGCAGAAGCCTACTCTGTCGTTTCCGCTTCGCTCGCTGAGCAATGTTAAGTATCGGCCTGCGAAGGGCTTTCTGGAATTGAAGGGCAAGAAGAAGACGCGGACGCTGACGGTTGCGACGGTGAAGACTTTTGCGCAGACTCTTCGGATGATGTCGCAGGCCAAGACGCTTGTCGAAGACGACGAGATCATGACGAAGCGAGAGGCTTATTACGTATCGAAGAACTGGGACGAGGCGCGTTTCGACGAGCAGCCGGAGTCGGATACGGTTATCGACGATATCGAGTCTCTTTTCGAGGTTAATCGGGAGCAGTTGGGTTTCATTCCGGAGGAGAAGGGCGGTGAAGTTGCGGGCAAGCTCATCGTCGTGGATCGTGATTCGCAGACTGGCAAGAAGCTGCAGATCGACTGCACGAAATTCGGGTCCGGCGCTTACTCGATACCAAGCTGCGTGGAGCATTTGAAGTTCCAGACTCAAGCGAAATTCGTACTGGCGATCGAGACTGCGGGGATGTTTCAGCGGCTGGTGAAGCACGGCTACTGGCGCAAGGCGAACTGCATCCTGATCTCTATGGGGGGCGTTCCGACGCGGGCTTGCAGGCGATTTATTCGTCGGCTGGCGGACGAATTGAAGCTGCCAGTTTATGCGTTTGTCGATTGCGACCCTTACGGCATGTTCAATATCTACCGGACGCTGAAGGTCGGTTCGGGCAATGCGGCGCATATCAACCAATACTTCTGCGCTCCGAATGCGAAGTTTCTGGGGGTTACTCCGCAGGATATTATCGATTACAAGCTGCCGACACATCCGCTGAAGGAGGTCGATATCAAGCGCGCGAAGGATGCATTGAAAAATGATCCGTTCGTTCAGCACTTCAAACCGTGGCAGGATGCTATCAAGCAACTGCTGGAGATGGGCGTCAGGGCTGAGCAGCAGGCCTTTGCGGTGCATGATCTGAATTACGTTATCAATCATTACCTGCCCGAGAAGCTCCGGGCAGCGAAGAAGTTCCTTCCGTGAGTTTTTTTGGTGGCTTCGGGCGGCAGAATTACCCATTTTACCATGTTTGTGAAAATCTTGCCTGTTTTTTTGTTAATGTGTTACCTGTGCCTGTTCTTCGGCCTTTCCTGAGTAGAGGGGCGACAATGAATAACGCCTCTTTAGGAAAGAATTGATGAGTTGGCCGGACAAGGAGGCTTTTGAAATGAGAACGGTAAGATTGATATTGAAATGGATGGCGGAGGTTTTGTTCTGCGGTTGCGACGGGTCGGGCCGGATCGATTCTCATCGGTGGGAGAGCAAGATGGAGATTCTTGGCCGATTGCACGAATAGGCGCCGGGGGTTTACATTTGGGGTGAGATTGAGGGGGATTTGTTCGGCGGGAATTGCGGGGTTGTGGTTACGTGCGGTTGGAGGTATATTGTGCGGAGGCATATACTTATAGTTTTGGAGTTCAGGTATGGGCAGTAAGCTTGTTGTAGTTGGGGCGGGGGGGCGTATGGGCCGGCGGATTGTTGCGTTGGCAGTGGAGTCGGGCGAGTTCGAGATAGCCGGCGCGGTTGAGATTGGGGGGCATCCCGATATCGGTAAGGATGCTGGTGTCACAGCGGGGATCGGGGCCGTTGGGGTGAAGCTGACGGAGGCTTATCCTGCGGGTGCGGCGGATGTTGTGATAGATTTTTCGCTGCCTGAGGGAGTCGATGCGACGGTCGATTACTGCGCGGCGAATCATGCGGCGCTGGTATTGGGGACAACGGGTCTGGCCGACGAGCAGCGGGCGGGTATCGAGGCCGCGGCGAAAAAGGTCCCGGTTATATACGGGACTAATATGAGCGTTGGGATGAATGTTTTGTTCAATGTCGTGGGTAAGGTTGCCTCGATGCTCGGCGAGGAGTACGATATCGAAATAGTGGAGCAGCATCACCGGTTCAAGAAGGATGCTCCGAGCGGCAGCGCTCTGACGCTGGCCGAGAGAATATGCGAGGCGACGGGGCGGGATTTTCCGGGGTGTATTGTCGATGGGCGGAGCGGGAAGGAGGCCGAGCGCAAGAAGGGCGAGATCGGGGTGCACGCGGTGCGGGCCGGTGACATTACTGGCGTTCATTCGGTGATGTTCGGCGCGTTGGGCGAGACTGTTACGGTCGGGCATACTGCGACGAGCAGGGATACTTTTGTTCGCGGGGCGCTTCGTGCGGCGAAGTGGCTTGCAGGCAAGGAAGCCGGGCTTTATTCGATGAGTGACGTGCTCAGTATTTCGTGATTTCATCAGGATGGCTGGAGTAACCGGATATGAATAATACAGGCGGCGGCGAATCTGGAGTTCTTTCGAGACGGAGTTTTTGCAGGGGTGCTTTGGCCGGGGCGCTGGGAATTGGTCTCGGGGGCGGGCTTGCGTTCGGCGGCGGTGGGGAAGTTAAGTTATACAAAAATCTGGGGCCGGGGCATATCGGGGTGCGGGCGAATCAGCGGGAGTCTCTTGCCTACGCGGTGAAGTATGGTTTTGACAGTATTACGCCGAGTGCGGGCGAATTCGAGCGGGCTTCGGACGCCCAGATACAGGACTGGCTGGGGGTGATGAAGGGTAAGGGGATTCGATACGGGGCGGGCGGATTGCCTGTCGAGTATCGCAGGAGTGAAGAGCAGTTCAAGAATGGCCTGGAAGGGCTGCCGAGGCAGGCGGGCGTCTTGCAGAAATTGGGGGTGACTCGGGTGGCGACGTGGATTACGCCGGGTCACAGGGAGCTGACGTATCTTGGGAACTTCGAGCTGCATAAGAGACGTCTGCGCGAGGCGGCGAAGATTCTGAAGGACCATGAGATTCGTCTTGGTCTTGAATTCGTGGGGCCGAGGACTTCGCGGTCTCGGTCGCGGTATCCTTTTATCTGTACGCAGGCGGGTATGATGGAACTGGTCGGGGCGATCGGGACGGGGAACGTGGGGCTGCTGCTGGACAGTTGGCACTGGTACACGTCGCACGGGACGGTTGAGGAGTTGCTGGAGTTGAAGTGCGAGGACGTTGTGCATGTTCATGTCAACGATGCGCCTTCGGGGATCGAGGTTGACAAGCAGGTTGACAGCCGGCGGCGCCTGCCGGTTACGACGGGTGTGATCGATATGAAGGGATTCGTCAATGCCCTGGTGAAGGTCGGCTACGACGGGCCGGTTGAGTGCGAGCCTTTCGACCGGGAGCTTAGCAGCGGCGACGACGAGGCGGCGGTGAAGAAGACGGCGGAGGCACTGGAGCGGCTGTGGGGCCTTATCGCCGTATGAAATAAGACGGAGGACAGAATGAGGAGATGAGTAAATGAGTAAATGAGTGAATGGGGGGAGAAGTTTGGAATAGACCCCTCGGCCCCTAAGGGGCAGGCGGCGCTCGGGGTGACAAAGAGTAGATGAGTGGATGAGGGACGAAGGATGAAAAAACGAGATACGCCTGCCCGTTGGGCGCTCCCTATAGGATAAATTCACGCGGATTACTCCTTGGCTGGATAAAAAATTGGTGGTATTATTAGATTCGAGGTCGGGATGGGCGGCGTTGAAGATTGCGGCGGCGGATAATACCTTCACTGCCGGTTAAAAGTGTCTCGATTTCAAGGGAACACTGCGGCTCAGATAAAGAGAAGAGGTTGGGTAAAGAGGTTAAATCATGAGATACCCCTCGATAATACATTTTGAACCAACCAATGACGGCGTTAGCGTGAAGTACAAGGAGGATGCTCCTAATAGAAAAAAGCTGAAATGCAATCTCGATATTTGGGCCATTAGTTACTTGCTCAATGAGGGACTATACCGTGATGACAGCACTAACGTTGTACATCTGGATATCATAGATATTACCACGGCACTGCGATTCCATTTCCTATCAAGAGTGGGTCTTTTCAAGAATATACAATTTGAAGCATGTCAGCCCAACAGCTTCCAGGAAAGGGCAAAAGACATATTAAATAATGTTGGGGCAACGAAAAAGTACGTAACCTATGGCAAGGGCTATGATCTCCCTGTGCGGAAGACGAAAGAAAAGCAATCTGAGTCGTTATTGGAAAGTAATATCTGCCACGACATATCCAGAGTTTTTGGCGGCGAGTTCCCTGCATCCGCACCTGTGATACGGCAATTTCCAGCAAATATATTTGAAGGAGAGATAGCTGAACCTAAACGAATCACACGAAAATTCTGGGTTGATATGCTAACCGTCAACAGATTCAATCAACTTTCAGTTGTTGAATTGAAAGCAGGCGGCAATGCCCCTCTTGACCTGTTAATGCAAGCTATCGATTATGGAATAGTCTGCCATTTGTTTAAGAATACAATATCAGACAGATTTCCGGGGGGACATGAACTTGTTCAAAATAAAATAGCAATATACTGCGTGGCAGAAAAATTCCACCCTGCAATAGTGGGAAATGAATCTTGGATAGGTCTAACTTCGCTAATCCAAAATAACGCTCTCTTTGATATCGTATTGGTACAGATAGAAGTGAAGAACAGTCAGGTGGTAAAAGTGGTGCCGGCACCACGTGACACAAGAAGATTATGAAACTCACGATCCAAAGAGGAGCAAAAGAGATTGGAGGTTCCTGCGTAGAACTGCAATCAGGAACTTCAAAAATCCTTATAGATTTTGGCCTGCCTCTCGTAGATGAGAATAAGGAACGGTTCAATTCCGAGATAGTCAAGACTATTCCTAAGACGGAACTAATCAAGAATGGGGTATTGCCAGATATAACGGGACTATACAAAGATGAAAATCCTGCCTATGACGGGATCCTTCTCAGCCATTCTCATCAGGACCACTATGGCCTACTATCCTTCGTAAGCCCGCAAGTACCTGTCTATCTCAGTGAAGGGTGCAAGGAGCTACTCGATGTTTCGTACTTCTTCGGCCAGACCACCTTTGCACCGACAAATACTGTTACGCTGGAGAAGTGGAAACCCTGCCGGGTTGGAGCATTCACTGTGACTCCTTATCTTGTGGATCACTCTGCCTTTGATGCTCTGGCTTTTCTCATAGAAGCAGAGGGCAAGAGAGTCTTTTACTCGGGTGATTTCAGGGGCCATGGGAGAAAAAGCGTTCTGTTTCAGAAAATGTTAAGAGACCCACCGAAGAACGTCACCTGTTTGATTCTCGAAGGGTCAATGCTTGGCAGGTCAAAAGGGCTGTATCAAAGTGAGCAGGAGGTAGAAGACAAGCTTGTAGAATTGCTCACAAATCAAGAGCGATTGTATTTTATGGCTTGTTCATCTCAGAATATCGACAGATTGGTATCTATCTATAAGGCTTGCAAGAGGAGCAACAGGGTGTTTGTAATCGATCCGTACACGGCCTATATCCTGGACAAGTTGAAAGGAATTTCTGCCAATATACCTCAATACAACTGGGGCAAGAACATAAGGGTATTCTTTGTTCCCAACACCTACACAGAGAGGATGGCCGATAATAAGAAGCTGTTCAAATTCAAGTCAGCCAAAATAACGTATGAGCAGATGAAAGAACTCAGAAAGAAATTGGTCGTAAAGGACACCGATCTGACCAGAAAGATATTCTCAAGAAAGAAGGATTTGGTGAATACCACCTTGATCTACTCTCTCTGGAGTGGATATTTACCTGAGATAAGGTTCTTGTGGGACAGTGACAATGTTCCTATCGTAGAGGTCCATTGCAGCGGTCACATATACACAGAGAATATGCAGGAGTTTGCCAAAGCGATTGCTCCGGAGTTCACAGTTCCCATTCATACCTTCTTTCCGGAAAGATATTCCGAGTTTTTGCGGAGTGAAGTAAGGGTTGTCGGCGACAGGGAGACCGTTGATATCTAAGGAGGCAAACGAAGGATATGTTTTTTTAATAGACCCCTCGGCCCCTAAGGGGATTCACGAGGAATAATGCTCCTGGGGCGGATTATTCCTTGACCGGATAGAGATTAGCGGGTATTTTGGGATTCAAGGCCGGGGTTGATTTTGCAGGGAACGGCCAGAACAAGAAAAGTGCAAACGGGAGGCTTTGAGAAAAAATGCGTCGCACACTTCTAATTGGTCGCGGAGTCTGTCCGTATTCTGTATGTGAGTCCAGGACTCTGGGATTACACGGAGCATGATTTGCCATAGTCGATATGGAGATGAAGATGGCATTGAGGGGACCGAATACTCACGATCTCACGAAGATTCATGAAGAAGTAAACCAACTGCTGAATCAGCGTTTCATTGTAAGCACATTCGCGATCACCGTGTTTGGCTTGGTCACAGCATGGTTGCTTCCAAGGCAACCTCTTGAACCGAATACTCCATTGGGGGGTTTCGTTTTCATAGGGTCGATCTTCCTGACGACTCTATTGTTTGTGTTGTTTCTTCTGTGGTACTTCTTAAAAAGCATGAGATTCATTCTCACGACTTATCTTAGAATCACGAACAAATCCGACTGGGAGTTTGACTTTAAGAAGTACCGGCAGATGTCATCCCTTGCGTATTCGGGGCCGCAGTGCGTCATTTTTCTTGTTCTGAATTTTTTTGCTGCGATTCTGCCATTGATGTTGTCATGGGTTTATGCTGTTCAGCTTAAACCGCGGCCGATTTTCTGGGCTTCTCTGTGTATTGGTGCAGCTTACGAGATTTTTATTTTAGGAGTAGGATTCAGAGGTTGGTTCGATCGTGAGTCGAAGATAGAGAGTTGCTGGCTGGCTGCAAACGAAGAGGTAAGCGCCCTCCCATTTCCACGAACCAGAACCGAATCCCAAGGCGCGCATCTTCCTCGCTTGTCACTGAAGAGGTGGTTATGGAAAGGGCTTGTGGAAGACAGGATCATCGCAGGCCTTGTTCTCAGTACTATTTTGTGCGTTGTCCTTGTGGCTTGCATCATTACGGTCTATCTGGCGATCACGCTTTTGAACAGGCTCAGTGGTGGATAGTCCACCGATGGAGAATTGAAGGTATCTGTCGATCTTTGTTTTGTTTATGTTGTGCGGAAAGCGAAGATGAAGGAAGGTGGAAAGCACAGAAATCAAAGATGAACAGGCGAATTGAGATTGGCGTACGATTCTTCGAATCGCTCGCTTGGGGACAGGTCGCAATGACAATTTTTTGGTGTGCGGTGAATTGTTGTGCGTTGCACAACCTACCATTCCGGATGAAATCCGAAATGCGAAATCCACAGTTCGAAAGAGAAGGAAGACGAAGTTTTAGCAGACCCCTCGGCTTCGCTCCCTTAGGGACAGGTCGGAGTGACAATGCTTCGCATTGTCAGTTTTTGGTTCTTAGTTCTTAGTTAGGCGGAAGTCGCTTCGCGGGCTGTTTTTTAATAGATACCTCGGCTTTGCCTCGGAATGAGAGGGGGAGGACGGCGGACGGCAGAGGATAGAAGAAGTTGTCTTGTCCTGAAATAAGTTGTCAGATTAGTTTTTAGTTGAATAGTTGCGAGGCCGGTTTTAATTTTCAGGCCAGACTTGTTTTTCGAGCCAGTTAGCGGCGAGGACGGCGAAATCCGCGAAGTTGACGGCTCTTTGTCCCTGTGGTTCCGGGTCCACGAGGTTCATCGGTGACGGGACGGGGTGGTATGTGTCCACGGATATAGTTCCCGTCATCAAGGCTGTGATCTGGGCCTGTGAGAGGGCCTTATCGTACACCCTGAAATCGTCGATAGCCCCGTCGAAGTAATTGTCGTTCCATCTTCCTATTCTGAGATTTTTTCCCGTTCCGGTGTCGAGCCTGACCGTCATGGTCGATATCAGATTACCGTCGAGGTAAATTAGGCTTTGACCTCCGGTGAAGACGTGTGCGAAATGGGCCCAGGTGTCGGTTGTGTCGATGTTGTAGATCGACTGGTGAACATTGGGGCCGAACCTTGCTCTCC
This sequence comes from Sedimentisphaerales bacterium, assembly GCA_016932835.1. GTDB lineage: Bacteria > Planctomycetota > Phycisphaerae > Sedimentisphaerales > Anaerobacaceae > JAFGCD01. The sequence goes on along the minus strand of JAFGCD010000006.1, from coordinate 23,446 downwards.
ACTCTCCCGCCGTGCCCCTTACCCTGAATGTGAATTCTCGGCCGTCCTGGTCGGTTCCCATTTCATAGACTGCGGCGCTGTTGAACTGCCTTACCATTACCCATGCGGCGAATGTTCTGGCGGCATTGCCGTCAAGGCCGAGTTCCTGGGCGTTCAGGTTGGTGTTTGCGTACTGGTCTGTTCCGTCGAGGTTGAGGGCGTATCCTACTGAGCCGGCTCCTATTGTGTAAACCGGGGCATTGACGAGTGTGGCGTCAAAGCCGTTGGGGCCGCTGTCGTCGGGCGTTCCTTCGAATTGATACCATAGTACGAGCGGCTGGGTGTAGTAGTCGGTCACCAGCCAGTCTTCAATCATTATCATCAGGTCATTGCAGTTGATGTCACCGTCGAAGTCGTAGTCTGCGGGTCTGGGGGTGAGTTTTTCGGGCATGAACCTGGGTATGTAAAGTCGGATATCGTCTATATAGATAGTTCCGCTTCCTCCGGGGGCCGCGGCTTCTTCGTCGCCTATTGCGATGGTGATGCTGACGACGTCGGCAAGGTCAACGGTGAGGTCGGCGAGGTTTATATCCCAGACGTGCCATGATTCCTCGTTCACATCGGTGATATTTTCGCCCGGCGCGTCGCCGTAGAATACCTTTGCTCCGTAGCCGGAGGAATCCTTCAACCGGACCCAGAGAGATTCGGTCAGTGCGTTTGCCGCGGTGCCGTGGAAATTGATTTCCATTGCCTTGACGCCTTTTGACTCCCAGTCCGATGTGATTCCGGACGGCAGTGCGGCGACCTGTGCCTCGGTTCTGGAGTACAAGTACGTTCTTGGTTCTATTGTCGAATTGCATGGATTGAGGACCATTCCATCGTTGTCGAAATCGTATTTCATCGACTGGGCTCCTTCGAGTACGGGGCCGGGCGGGTCTTTGTGTTCCGTCACTATTGCTCCGGTGTCGTTTCCGTTTTCGAGGTCGCAGTTTCCGATTCCGTCGAGCCAAATTTCGAATACGTGGTTTCCCGGTTCACTCCAGAGTACGTATGTCTCGAAGTCATCGACGATGAGATATTCTGCGGTGTCGAAGCTCCATACGATTCCTTTTGTAATAGTTGAATCGGGGTTTACTTCGTCGATTCTCCAGTAGTATGTCCGGCCGAGTTCGAGGTCCAATGGGTCGAAGTTATTGGGCGACCTTCTGCCTTGATATACTCCGAGCGGGTTTGTAGTGGATGCGGAGAGAATGTCCTGAGCGTCGGTTCCGAAGTACACATCGTGCGCAACGGCTCTTTCGCCGGGCGACCATGTGAGCCGGTCTATGCTGTCTGCGGTGTACGTGCGTCCACTGACGGGGTTCGGGTTCCATGCTGCATCGGGGTTGGGGACCATTATCCTCTTGATTTCGAGTGGCGTCAGGGGTCTGTTGTAGATTCTAACGTCGTCGATTAGGCCTGTGAGGAATTCGGTGGGGTTGTCGTTGTCGTCCCATTCCTGTCCGACGGACCAGCGGTCGTCGGGGCTGAGCGTGAAGTCGGCGTGGTGGGTGCTTTGGAGGGCGGCGTCGATGTAGATGTATCCTGTGTCGCCTTCTCTGATGTATGTGAGCATGTGCCACTGGTCGTCATTTACGGTTGTTGTGGGGAGACCTTCGTAGGCGTTGTTTGCGTCGAGAACAGCCGGTTGTCCTCCTACGATTGCGAAGATTACAATATTGTCGGATCCGTTATCGGAGTTACATGAGAACCAGTCGGCGGCGGCGTCGGCGGTTTTGACCCATGCGCTGAGTGTCAGGTTGCTGCTTGTGAAGTCGTCTGCGACGGGGTCTATCCTTATGAAGTCGTCGCCGTCGAGTTCGAGTGCGTTTGCGTCGTAGCCTGCGACTCGATTGGGGTCGCCGACGAATGTTGCCCTGTTTTCGTGTCCGGACCAGTCGAGTGCGGACGGTCCTTGTTCGTCGAAAGTCCACCATCCGATCAAGTTCGGGTCGCTGATTGGTATGTCCATGACTGTTGAGAAGGTCCAGATGTCTCCTTGGTGGGGCTGGCCGCAGGCGTCGTGCGTGTCTATTCTCCAGTAATATGTCTGTGCGTAGTCAAGCAGGCCGACCGGTTGCCAGGCGGTGTCTATCGTGAAGAAGGTCGGGGTTGCGGCATTGAGGACGGCGTCATAGTCCGTTCCCAAGAAGATGTTCTGGAATACCATGTTCATGCCGGGATCCCAGGTCAGGGTCAGATCCGTTCGCATGTTTATTGCGTTGTCGGCGGGGTAGGGGTTGCAGGCATTTTCCGGGGCGGTGGCGAACGACCAGACTTCACCCTGCCAGGGGCTGTCGATATGGGTGTCGTTGACTTCGTCGATTCTCCAGTAGTATGTCGTTCCGGGCAGGAGGCCCGATACGGGGTAAGTCGTCCATGTTGTGAGTCCTTTGTCGGCGGCGGGCGCTGCGTTTTGGACGTCTTCGAGGCTGTCGCTGAAATAGACCCGGCTGGCCTGTGAGAAATCTCCCGGCGTCCATGCGAGCACTATGGATGCGTAGTCCACGGTTTGCCCGTCCGGCGGTTGTGGATTCGATGCGCTGCCGGAGGTGAATTCGACGTGCAGCAGGGGTGCTCCGGTTGTGCTTCCGTCACGAGATTCGGCACATCTAATACCAAGTGAAGGATTCTCGGGGTCATTCTGGAAGATCAATACGATTGCGTTTCCGGAGGTCCAGTCGGGTTGGTTGATGAGTTCCTGTATTAGTGCGGCGATGTCGGATGTTCGGTGGTTTGGGTCCTGGACTCCCGTGGTTGTCCAGTTCGGCACGGCCCACGAGACCTGCGTAATGGTTCTTGGTCTTGCCTCAATTTCGGGATTATCGTCGAAATCAAGAGGGTTGGCATTGAGTTCTCCGTCGATAATGAGATTGACGGGTTCGGTTCCTCCTTTTGTTTCGTCGGGCTGGAACTGGACGTATGCAGATATGATGTCGGCGCCGTGCGGGATTGGGATGTTGGTAAATCGCAGGCCAACTGTCTGTGGGTCCACCTGGTTCGGGTCTTCGTATGCGAGTTCGAGGTCGCTGCTTGTAGCGTCCCTGAATGCTCCCCCTGCGAGCTGCTCTGCGTCGTCATCGCCGTTTTGGATTCTTATTTCGATTGTTGCCGGTCGTGCGACGGCAGAGAGCAACAGGGCGATAACGAGGACGTGGACTATTTTATACTTTTTGCTTGCGAACATTAGTATTCTCCTTTGTGTCCCTGTCAATTGCACCTTCTATGCATTGGCCTGGTCGGCCGGCCGGATATTGCAGCAGCGAGGGGAAAAGTACGGCGTGGCTCACCCTTCTGCAAACAAGGCGGTCCGGCAAGGCTTTGTACGCCGGCCGATGGTCCAAACCGACAGGCCCGTAAGCACTTATAGTACCAGTTAGCCGGCTGATTTACCAGACAAAAAGGGTTTTTGCATGCCGCTTTACGCTGTTTCGCGATGTTTCGAGGCGGGAATCAGGGGTGTTTTTGTCATTAAGTTAGTATTAACAGATATTTACGGCTTGCAGTCGAGACCGTCATGGGCAGGGAGATTGACGTTACCAGCGGAAGAATCTGTAAGGATCATCCCACTCTTGGGGGACATCCAGATAGAAGCTCTGCAGATACCGCTTATCGGCTCCGGATGTGCTGAGCGGGCGGGCGAAGTTTTCGAGCAGCGGGGTATCGCCTGCGGCTGCCATGTTGGCCAGGATGCGGGTGACGAGGCAACTGGTTCGGCGAAATGTTCTCTTTAGGTTGTAGGATTTTTCGTAGTCGAATTTCCACGGGGCGAGCTGGCAGAAGACGGCGTTCAGATTTTTCGCTTTTGCGATTACCCCGTTTCCGATGACGTCTGCTCCTTCGGTGACGAGGGGGATGTCACGTGGTTCTCGGCAGTGGACGTCGGCAGGTCCGACTCCGGCGAAGAGTGAGTTGAAGCCGAAGGGTTCGAAGTATGCGGCGATGTGTTCTGCCCGGTTCATAGTGATTTTGGCTGGCAGGAAGGCATTGGCCTGCTGCTGGTCGAGGCCGATTGCAAGGAGGCGGCCGCCGGCCTTAAGCCAGTCGGCGATGTTCGGGACATTCGAGACAAGTTCGTCGCTGCCGGTCGGTCCGACGATGATAACTTCGTTGTCGGATAGTCCGTCGTTTTCAGACGGGAGCAGTGACATTCCCGCTGCTTCGAGGTGTCGCCTTCCGTCAGGCTCACCGAAATAGAGGGCCTTTCTTCTTGGCGCCGGTTTCCATGCCGATACATATCGCAGGATGTTTCCTGCAATAATGTCGGCGGCGGGATCGTCTTGTGTGCGTGCGGTGAGGTCGAGTTGGCAGAAGATCACCAGTCCTTTTCCCCGGCGGTATTCCATCAGGGGGGTGTACTGCAGGCTGTATCCGCCGTCGAGGGTTGGGAGGAAATCGCCTTTTGCAGGCTTTTCGATGAGGGCCGAGGCGACGCTGCCGCGGTTGCCGCATCGCCAAAGCCGTGTAACGGATATGTCGCACCACTTTATGGTGGGGCCGTACATCGGGCGCATTTCATAGCTGAGTTTCGGGGGCAGTATGGTTGCATCGCCTCGCCAATTGGCGAGATGGTCGGCGTCGATTCCGGCCAGGATGGGATGGTCGGGGATTCTCTTGAAGACGCTTCTGAGGCCGTACTCGGCGGTTCGAAATCCGAGTCTCTTTTCCAATACGTCCGAAGTCTGCTCGAAGATGATGACTTTGAGTCCGTCTTCGACAGTGGCGATATTAGGGGCGTGGTTTTTCAGCGTCAGGGCGGCCTTTCCGACGATGAGCATATCGTAAGCGGCGAGGTCGGTGTCGGCGTCGATTAGGCGGTAAGTCAGATTCATTTTATCGAGGAGTTTTGCGGTTTGTTCGTTGGGGTCGAAGAGTGCGATTTTCGCGTTGATGTGCGGCGGAGGGGACGGCTTGATGACGTCTATTGCGAATGAATCGGTTTGCGTTTCGCTGTCGTTGAAATTGAATGTTGCGTCTATTTGGTATTTGCCGGGCGGCAGGTCTGCGGGGAGGTTGAATTTCAGGGGGATACGCTTCTGTTGGCCGGTGGGCAGGGTGACTTGCGTGTTTCCTGCGAGAGGCTCAGGCATGGCGAAGGACCAGCGACAATCGCAGGTTGCTGCTGTGCGGGAGTTGTTAATTACGATGATCTGTTTTTCGACGAGTTCGCCGGGGTGGAAGTTGTGGTCTTTAGCGGTGAAGGCGCCGGGTTTTCCGGCGATGTATGCGAGGAGGGGGCGATTATTTCGCATGAGTTCTTCGGCGGCGGAGGTCGGGAGCCAGTCTTCGAAGTCGAATGCGAGGTCTATTCTCTCGTATTGGCCGTCGATGTAGTCGGGGCTGAAGCCCGGGCGCTGGAGATTGTCCCAATCGACGGGCAGCTCTTTGCGAGTTCTGTCAACGCCTTCATGCAGGTTCCAGTAGTGGCCGTGGGACCAGGGGGAGATTGCCGAGACGCCCCATGTTCTAAATGCCCGCCAGTTATCCTTGAAATATGCGGCGTAAACAGGACTGCGTTCGAGGAATCTTGATGATCCGACGACGTTTGGGTAGTCCCACCTGTGCCAGAGGTTTCCGGCGCGGAACTGGGCGGCCTCCCAGCGGAGGTTCCGCTTTTCCATATCGCTTATTTCGAAGGCTGTGTCTGCGAGGAACTGCGCATTCCACTCTGCGAGACAGAATTCCCACGGCACTTTTGCACTTCCGAAAGAACGCTTGCCGTCGTACCATCCCCTGTACATAGTCCAGTCCCATGGGAATGGGACGCTGTACTCGCACGTGAATACCGGTTTTACGCCTGCTGTCGCCCAGTGCTCGAACCAGTCGGAGATTTCCTGGATGGGTGCGAAGTTTGCGTAGAAGTTAGAGGTGTGCATCGAGCCGAGGTTTCCGGATGAATGGTGATAGACGATTCGGGCAGGGTCGAGACGTTTTACGATTGCTTCGGCCCTGCGTGCTTTTCTTGGGTTTGTCAGTTCCCATGTTCCGAGTTTGCCCCTTGGGTCGGCGATTCCGTCTATCATGTCCGGATTCATATCTTCGCTGTATCCTGTTGCGTTGTGGCTCATTGCGTAGAATACGACGGAGGGGTGATTTCCGGCGGCGCGGACGTAGAAGTCGGCGTGTTTTTCGTAGCCGTTGGTGTGGTCGGCGTTCGGGTCGTCCCAGTTGTAATCACTGAAATGCGGCTGGGTGAATGCGACGAGTATTCCTGCGTCGTCTGCGGCGCGGAGTATATCGTCAAAGGCCAGGTGCGATCCGGGCCTGCAGTCGTAGTTGTGTGTATAGACGAAATTTATGCCGATGGTCTTTAGCCTGTTTATACTTTCGAGTGCGGCGGGGTATGTCGCCATGGCGGGGCCTATCTGGGCGTTGTCGAGCGGGACCGAGGAGAGGAAGATGCGCGTGCCGTTGAGCATGAAGTCCCTGCCTTCGATTCGGAATTCGCGGAATCCGAATTTGAGGGGGCCGGCGGCGTCGAGCGTTTTTCCGCCGGCGTCCAGCAGCGTGAGGTCGAGGCGGTATTGGTTTTGCGGGGTGTGGATATCCCAGAGCTTGTCGGGCTTGAAGTTTTCGGTGAAGGCGAATCTGCCGTTGTCGAGGTCGCCGACGGTGAAGGGCTTGCTGGTGAAATCGGCCACGGGGGAGCCTTCGTCGATGACTTCGGCGTGCAGAAGGTATTGCGTATCTTGAGAGAGGTCGTGTAATTCAGTGTCGAATGTAATTTGCCACTTTTGCACGGATGTACCCACCTTCACGTCTGCAATACGCTGAGTCTTCGGTGCGGCGAGGAGATAGACGTCGCCGCAGAGGCCTCTGCGTGGGACGCTGCCTTTGATTTGTCTGGCGGCGTTTGTATCGGTGAATGCGAGGATTACGGCCTTGAGCGGCATTGCCTCGACACAGATGGTTAGAGTATGCGTGCGACCCGGGCTTGCGAGGGTCGTGATATCGAGTTCGCCGCCGGGGAAGGCTATCTCTCCGGCTTTCCGGCCGTCGAGCATTACGGTTGCGCGCGAGTTGACGTAGTTCGCGGTGAGGGTGATTCGGCGGCCGGCCCATTGATCGGGAATGGCGATTTCGCGGCGATACCAGGCGGCGGTTACGTTGCGAAGGTCGATGTTTTTCCAGTCTGGGTGGGGGTATATTGACTGAGAGTCCTTCTGCATATAGTCTGTGATTCCGGGCCACGGGCCCGGGACTTTGAAGTATCCCCAGCGTTCTGCGGGCGGGACATCGGCGGCATCTGTTGCGGGCTGCCATTGCCAGAGGCCGTTGATACATATCTTTTCGCGGGTGGGGGTCGAGATTCGGTATGCCTTTTCGATATCCCAGACGGCGCGGGCGCCTTGCGGCAGCGGAGTGCCGGCTGCGGCGAGGGCGACGGCGTTGGCGAGGACTGCGGCGAACACGGCGATGGTCAGTTGTTCGAGGGCAGGCTTCATTTTTGCATCCCTTCAAAAGGTTATTCCGACGGCCTCCAGTGCCGAGGGGCGTTGTCGATTTACTGGTACAATTCTGCCAGATTTGCGGCGGCAAAACAATAGGGTGGGCGAGGGTACTTGCGATTGCGGCTGCCTTTTTCAAGGGTTTGTCAATTACGTCGGGCGATGGCGGCTGTTTGGTTGGAGGCAGAGATTGCCACAGCCCCCTTTGGGGGCTTCGCAATGACGGGGTGGAGGTCAGCGGGGGTAATCGGTGCCCTTTATGCCTTTAAAAGTGAGATTAGCGTCGGGCATTGCGTTTCTGGCGGGCCTGATTTGTTTTGCCCGGAGCATTTTGGTGTGGCCGTCTGCGAAGAGGTAGTTTCTGGTTCCATCCCAGGTCCACCAGCCCTTCTCTTCCTGTATCGGTTCGTGGTTGCTGGCCCATTCTCCGATGAGGATTTTGCCGGACGGTCTGTCGAGACCGGAGGATTTCTGCGGAATCGAGGGCAGGGGAGATGAGTAAGTGTCGGCGATTTTGTCGAGGGTGTCTATCTGCGCGGGGCTGTGGTAAAAGGCCATCGAGTATGAGTAGCTGGTTGACTCGTACTTGTCTTTGTCTGTGGGGTCTGCCGGGCAGAGCAGGACGGAGGGGTTGTTGGCGTCGATATTGGTGTTCAGATAAGGCTCGACGAACGGCCGCCAGCCTCTTCCCATCCACAGCCAGTAGAATGGGGTGGTCGAGACGGGGTCCTCAGCACAAGGGTAGGTGTCGTCGTTGTTATCGAGGTATAGGGCGACGGCGAGATTTATCTGGCGAAGATTGCTCGTGCACTTGACTCTTCGCGCGAATACCTTTGCCTTGTTCAGTGCCGGTGCGAGTATCGACAGGAGCAGTGCGATGATCGCTATTACCACGAGCAGCTCGATGAGTGTGAAGGCGCGGCGCGACCGGGTGCAACTTGCCGGTATAGATCGCCGAGTTCTCATTTTTTTTGCCATTCCAGCGCCCGATTCGATAACATTTCAGTAATCGACAGTAGGGTAACGGATAGGTTTGGCTTGTGCAAGGAATTGATTTTAGAGCGGAGTTAGGAAGGCTTCGGACAAGAGTGCGGATTATTCTACGGTTACGCTTTTTGCGAGGTTTCTGGGCTTATCGACGTCGTGGCCCCTTAGTACTGCGGCGTGGTAGGCGAGCAGCTGGAGGGGCAGGACTGTCAGGAGCGGCTGGAAGATTTCCGGGGTCCTCGGCACCAATACGAGGTGGTCGGCGTGTTTTTCGATGTTGCGGTCGCCTTCGGTGGCGACGACGATTGTCTTGCCTCCTCTTGCGCGGACCTCTTCGATATTGCCCATTATCTTGTCGTACTGGGGACCTTCGGTCGCGATGAATACAGCGGGCATGCCGTTTACAATCAGGGCGATTGGTCCGTGCTTCATCTCGGCGGCTGGCAGGCCTTCGGCGTGGATGTAGCTGATTTCCTTCAGCTTCAGGGCGCCTTCGAGGGCGACTGGATAATTGAAGCCTCGTCCGAGGAAGAGCCAGTTTTCCTCGTTGACGTTGGCTGCTGCGATCTGCTTTATGTGGTCCGACTCATCGAGTATTGTCCGGATTTTTTCTGGTATCTTAGCGAGCTCGTCGATGTAGGTTTCGGCCTCGGCGCTGCTGATGTGTCTTCTTCTTCCCATTTCGATTGCGAGCATCGCGAGGACCGTCACCTGGGCGGTAAACGCCTTCGTGCTTGCGACGCCTATTTCAGGACCGACGTGAAGGTAGATTCCGGCGTCGGTTGCCCTTGCGATCGAGGAGCCGACGACGTTTACGATTCCGAGGACGGTTGCTCCTCGTTCTTTTGCCTGCTCTACTGCGGCGAGGGTGTCGGCGGTCTCTCCCGACTGGCTGATTGCGATTACGACCGTTTGGTCTTCGATGATCGGGTTTCTATACCTGAATTCGCTGGCGTATTCGGTCTCTGTCGGGATTCTGGCGAGTTGTTCGAAGATGAATTCTCCGACGAGTCCTGCGTGGAAAGCGGTTCCGCAGGCGGTCATGATGAACCTTTTAGTTCTGGTGAGTTCGCGGAGGTATGAAGCGATTCCTCCGAGCTTTATCTGGTTGTTTGCTTTGTCGAGGCGTCCTCCCATGCATGTCGCCAGGACGTTGGGCTGCTCGAAGATTTCCTTGAGCATGTGGTGCTCGAATCCTCCGAGTTCGATTTGTTCGAGTGAGAATTCGATTTCCTTGAGGTCTTTTGTTACGGTGACATTCGCGATAGTTTTGGTGTGGAAGCCTTTTGAGGTAGCGATTACCATTTCGTTGTCGGAGAGATATATTGCGCGGGTCGTATGCTCGACAATCGCAGCGGCATCAGAGGCGAGGATATATTCGCTGCTTCCGACTCCGAGGATGAGGGGGCTTCCCTTCTTGGCTCCGATGAGCATGTCGGGGTAGTCGGCGCAGAGGATTGCGAGTCCGTATGTTCCGTGGAGTTCCCGCAGTGCCCTCTGGACGGCTGATTCGAATTTGTTCTGTTGAGAATCAGCGGTTTCGTTTGCGTAGAAATAGCCGATGAGATTTGCGATGACTTCCGTATCTGTCTGGCTGGCGAATACGGCTCCTTCGTTTTGGAGCCAGGTCTTAAGTGTTGCGTAGTTTTCGATGATTCCGTTGTGTACTACGGCGATTTTTCCGGTGTAGTCGAGGTGGGGGTGTGCGTTAGTTGTGTTCGGCTCGCCGTGTGTCGCCCACCTGGTATGTCCGATTCCGAGGTTTTCCGTTTCTTGCGGCGGTTCGAGGATTTCCTCGAGCGCGCTGATTCTGCCTTTTGTTTTCTGGATTCTTACTGTTCCGTTTGCGAGGACGGCGACTCCTGCGGAATCATAGCCTCTGTATTCGAGGCGTTTGAGGCCTTCAATCAGTATTGGTTGTGCCGTTTTTTTCCCAAGATAGGCTACTATGCCGCACATATCGGATTTCCTTAAAACATTTCGAGTCCAACCTGTCTAATCGGCTGGAAATGGGGCCGACAGCAGGGCGGACCGGCAAAAAGAACGAAAAAATGCGATTTTCTGGCAGATTATGCGATTCTCTGCGTGTTTCGTCAACGAAAATGGCTATCAGGACAAAGCGTGATTTGGGGGCTTTCTTAATCGATCATGTGGCCTGAGTTTTATCGGCGATTTGTTCGTAGAGCGTCGGTATGACTATCAGGGTCAACAGGGTCGATGAAGTTGGGCCTGGTCTGAGCCTGCTCCGGTGGTCGTAGCGAGCTGCCTGGCGGTGGTGGTAATGCCGGTTTGTGGCGGCGGGCGCGTTCGGGGAGTAATCGAATGTATCAGATTATCTTATTTGACGCGGGGGGGGGCATGATGTTTAATCCGGCCTATGATTGTTGTTATCGATTACAATGTCGGGAATGTCAAGAGCGTCTGCAACGCGTTTCGGTATATCGGGTGCGAGGTTGCGCTAAGCCGGGATGCGGGGGCAATACGTGATGCGCTGGGTCTTGTTCTGCCGGGCGTTGCGGCGTTCGGGTATGCGATGAACGCCCTGGGCGATGTGGCCGGGCCTGTCAGAGATGCGGTATCGCAGGGCAAGCCGCTGCTGGGGATTTGTGTGGGGTTCCAAATGCTCTTCGAGAAGAGCAGCGAATACGGGAGTCACGAAGGATTGGGTTTAATCGGCGGCGAAGTCGGGCCGATTCCGCCGGGGCGGGTGATACCGCATATGGGCTGGAACCTGGTCGATCTGCCCGGCAATATAGACCTGTTCGCGGAACTCGGTGATGCGAAGTATTTCTATTTCGCCCATTCCTATTGCGCGAGGGTTTGCGATGAGGATGCGCAAGTGACATACGCCGACTACGGATTCGAGCTGGCCGCGGCGGTGCAGAAGGGAAGCGTTTACGGGGTTCAGTTTCATCCGGAGAAGAGCGGCAGGAACGGGCTGAAAGTTCTCAGGAATTTTTACGATATTTGTGAGCGGGGGGAACGATGCTGACCAGAAGAATCATTCCATGTCTGGACGTTAAAGACAATCGCGTTGTCAAGGGCGTCAACTTTCTCAATCTTCGGGACGCCGGCGACCCGGTAGAACTCGGCGCTCGGTACAGCGACGAAGGGGCCGACGAACTTGTGTTCCTGGATATCACCGCTACAATCAGGTCCCGCAAGACGATAGTGGAACTGGTCGAGAGAGTTGCCGAGAACGTGTTCATTCCGTTTACCGTCGGCGGCGGGATTGGGAGCGTCGAGCAGATCGACGAGCTTCTTCGCAGCGGGGCCGAGAAGGTTTCGGTGAATACCGCGGCAGTGGGCAATCCGGACATTCTGGCAGAGGCGGCGCAGCGGTTCGGGAATCAGTGCGTTGTTCTTGCGATAGATGCGAGGCGGTCGAAGGATCGGGCGGGGCATTGGCAGGTTTGCGTCAAGGCCGGGACCGAGCCGACGGATATCGATGTTGTCGAGTGGGCGGTCAAGGGCGAAGAGCTCGGGGCCGGGGAGATACTGCTGACGAGTATGGACGCCGACGGGACCAAGGCCGGGTACGACAACGAATTGAATAAGGCCGTCAGCGATGCGGTGAATATTCCGGTGATAGCCTCGGGCGGAGCAGGGACGCTCGACCACCTGTACGATGCGGTTGTCGAGGGCGGAGCGGACGCGGTATTGATGGCCTCGATAACGCACTTCGGCAACTACAACATCCGGCAGATGAAGGAATACCTGCGAGACCGCGGCCTGCCGATGAATCTTTGAAACCGTTATCAGCCGAAGAAGCTGTTTCAGATTCTTATCAGTTTTCCGCTATCAATTCTATCGGTTCGAAGATTCCGTATGAGACCGTGTTGTAGCCGTTTGCCGGCGGCGGTCCCGGTTCGGGGCCGTTGTGGAACATCGAGGGCCATGCCGAGCCGAGGGCGTGGTTGCCGTGGTGCGGGCCGAGAGTGTTCTTCAGCGTTCCGATTATGGTGACTTCGACGGTATTGGATCCGCTTTTTATCGCATCGGTGACGTCACACTGCCAGGGCCTGCAATAGATGCGGCCTGTTTTCCTGCCGTTGACCTCGACTCTTGCGACGCTGCCGTACCAGTTCGGCAGCCTGACATAGTATCGTGCATCGCGTTTCTCGACGTTGAACTTCTGTTCGTATGAGACGCCTTCGGCGTAGAAAGGCATTCCCTGCCGATCCCATCCTATTCCGGTGAGTCCTCTTTCGTTAATCAGGTTTTCGGGGTATCGCTCGAACTTTCCGCCGAGACTGCTGCTGCAGCGAGCTATGGTGACGTTTTCAATCCTTTGCGGCCTGCGGCCGGCTGAGCGAGTGAAGAACTGCACTTCGCTGAGACCCACGAAGGCGTTGTCGGTGCTGTCGGGCTTTGCGGGGAACTCGACGCCTCTATGGTTGGAGCGTATGTCGAATTTGACGAGCCTTACGCCGGCGGCTCGGACGCGGAGCCTCTGAGGGAATTTAGGCTCGCTGGTTGGGCCTGTTGAGCCGCTGAGAGCCTGGTCGAGCATGATCGAGTCTATAGGAATATCGAACGGCTCATTGATGTCGGCGGCTCCTGTTATGTGCAGTTCCCTGACGCCGCGTGCGGTGAGGTTGATTTCGTTATAGTTCCAGATTTTGATTTGGCGCAGGTAGGTTGGTTTGCCGAGATCGAAGACGATAGTCGGATGCGGGTCGTCGGCTTCGTCTTCGGGGCCGTTATCGTATCCGATCCCCGCCGAGAGCCACATTGTCCCGTCGGGCGAGGTCAGATGCGCCTCCGGCCTGCCGATGGTCAGGGGCCTGGGAGGAACAACGACAAAGCCGCTCTGGGAGGGCTTGAGCGAGAAATCACCGATGACATAGGCCGGTTCGAGTTCATGGTAAATTGTCATCGGGGAGGCCTTTATTGTTACGGTGTTCAGGCCGAGTTTCACGGCTGAGGTGATATTGACCTTTCCGAAGGCCTTGTCGAGCCACCAGTCGTCTTTCTTTGCTGAGACCTTCTTTCTGTTGCATGTTATGGTGTAAAGGTCCGGTCGCTCGATGACGATGTATAGCCGGTCCGGAACCTCGTCTTCGATTGTGAACTTGTACTTTGCTTCGAAGCCGCTGTCCGGGCCGAAGGTTTTGGTGATAAGCTCATCGCGAAACTGCACAGCCGAATCCCACGGATTTCGCTCCATCCCGTTCTTGCGAAAGGCGAACTGGTTTGCCTTGTAGAAATGGACATTTGTGAGCTGTTCACCGCCTGCGGTGATATCGACATAGTCGAGGGTCAGGACGTTCGGCGCGAGTCGTTTGACGATGGCGGGACCGAGTTGCGGGACGGACCTTGTTTCGCGGTCCTTTTTAGCTGGGGGAGCTGCGGGGTTGTTCGAGAGGAAGAGCAGAAGGCTTCCGCAGGGCGGCAGTTCGAAATCGACTATAAGGCCGGCGGCGGTTCGGGCGAACGGGTAGGGTGACATCTCGCCCGTTTCGAGCGACCAGGACTCGACGCTGCCGGCACGTGACTCAAACATGCCCGTCGATGAGTCGGTGATACTCGTATTTACGATGAACAGGATGTCACCGTCGTCGAGTTTTCGCCGATGGTGGAAGAGAATTCCTTTGTCGTTGGGGTCTCGTTTCACTGCGAAACCATCGGGAGGGGCCGGCAGAAGCATTGATATTTCAGCGGTGTCGATGCGGTTCCAGGAGGGATTTTTCCATACGGCCTTCGGCTTTTCGGAAGGCGTGCCGTCAACAAAGGTCGGTGGTTGGCCGCAGCACAGGACTTTGCCTCCGGCTGTAGTGTATTGTTCGAGCAGTTCGGTCGTTTTGGAATTGAGGTTCTCCGTCAGCGGGGGCAGGATTACGGTGGAGTATCGTCGTTGTCCGACGACAAAATCGGTATCGTCAACGGCGCCGTGCCTTGCGATTATGTCTTCGCAGCCGAGGTCAAACTCTATCTGCGCCTTGGCCATGTCGGTGACGAGCTTCTGGAAACTGCTGCCGATATTGTTAAGATGAGTCGGGTCGGTCTGGTAGAGCCAGGTTGTTGTCGTCGGCTCGATTAGCAGTATGGTATTGACCTGCTGTCCTGCTGAGAGGGCGGCGGAAAGGCGTGTGAAGTGTCGGGCCATGACGTGATAATCGGGCCACCATGGCTCGTGGTATGAGAACGACTGGGGGTGGTCGCGTTTTCTGGCGCCGCGGATCGTTATGTAGGATAGGTGTTCGTCGAGGGTGTTTACGCCGAGGACGTAGAGCCAGTCGCCGATTCTTTTCATATCTTCGAATCGCAGGTCCCATCCTCCGGCTCCGTATGCCTCGCAGAGGGTTCTTTTTTTACCGAGCTGGTTTGCGACGGAGGCCAATTCGAGGACGGAGCGGACATTTCCGAACTGGGCGTGCATATCTTCGCTGTACTGGTTCATGAGGGTATCGATAGCGGGTCTCTGGTGCCAGGCGTACATTGCCATATTGTCGCCGCCGTGCCCTGCTCCGGGCCAGCCGTGCTCCCAGTAGTGGCCTGTGAATTCGAGGTTGTTGTCGCGGCAGTATTCATAGCAGGGCTTTGCCCAGCAGGCGATGAACTCTTCGAGCAGGAACTGCTGGAAGTTGTGGCGGACTCTCTTGAAGTCTCCGATGTTGCGTGTCAGAGACGGCAGATGGTCGAGCAGGTCATAGCCCCATCTCTTTTCGAAATCGCGCGGGATTCTGTCGGACCAGTGCAGTCCTCCTGCGGGTGTAAGGTGGGGCTCGTCGGTGAACCAGCCCGGCAATCGGTCGCCGAAGTGCTCACCCAATTCGCGCTTGTATGCCCCCATCGTGATTTCGATGAACTTTTCGGTTACTCCCGGATGCAGCAAATCGACGTAGTACTTGCCGCCGAACCAGCCTCCCGTCGGCGCCAGTCTTATCGAGGCGACGAGATACTGAGCGTCGGGCAGTTGTTCGCCGGCCTTGAGCTTTTCAGTAACGTTTTCGAATTCGTCGCCGGTGATTCGATACACCGCGAGGGTCTCGTCCGAGAGCTTCGGGGGCTTGCCGGCTTCGGTGAAGTGCAGGCCCTTTCCTCTGGATTCCGGCATTGCATCGGGCACGAGTCCGCCTGCGAAGCCTGAGGGATAGGAATTTTCATCGTATATCCAGACGTTCATATCGAGTTTCTCGGCTTCGTCGAGGGCGACTTTCCAGAGCCGGAACCAGTCGTCTGCGAGGTATGGAGTCATCAGGCCCGGGCGGGGATGTACGAATACCTGCATGACCTTTTGTGAAGCGAGGTCTCGCATCGTCTCTCGGATTTGCTTTTCGGTGAGCAGGTCATTCCAGACCCACAGCGGGGCTGTGGCGTACTGACGGGGCGGGTCGGCGAAGATTTCCCTGAGCTTTTCGGAGCCGCCGGTTCGGTTTGGCGTGACATCGCCGGAGGCGTTGAGGGGCGTGCAGAGGCAGACGGCGTAAAGCAGAAGCATCGAGCATATTATGGCGTAGCGTTTCATCTTGCGGTCTCCAGAGATAATGAAGTGTTGCCGGCACGGGACCATATACGCCCCAATCTTGCACGTGCAGCCGGATAAATGCAAGGGCAAATTCCGGCGAATTCGGCATTGAGGCCCCGGCGGGGGAATTGAGTGGTGCCATTGAAGAAGCAGGTTCTCTGCTATTGAGTTTTGGCGTCGGCGTCCTCGCGGACAGCGGCGGCGAGTGCATCGGCGACGAGGTTGTGGCCCGGCGGGGTCCAATGCTGGTCGTAGGTAAAGTATGTCTGGGCTGCTTCTGCGGTTGCCTTTCGCAGGGGCTCGGTGAGACTGATAAACTCGATAGATTCGTCCCGGCAGAAGTCACGAACAGCGGATTCCTGCACTTCGATACGCTGCAGGAGGGCTTCGTAGAGTTTATCGGCGCCGGGCAGGTCGCCTTCTTTCAGCGCCATGAAGGCCCGGACCTGTTCTGGCGGGACAGTTTCGGATATAAGGGGCATCAGCAGATGGGGCTTATCGGGGGCGTAAGCGATTATCAGGCGAATGCCTTTGGCGCTGCAATAGCCTTTGATTCGGCGCAGGGCCGCGAAGGTCTCCTTCGTGCCTTCTTCCTTCAGGAATTCTTCCATTGTTACGAAATGTTCGAGCAGCCTCTTGACTTTGAACGTGTAGTAATGGGCGTTTTCGCCGGCGGGCAGTGCGACCGGCAGCCACGACAGCGGGCCTGTCCGGTCGGCGGTGGCGGGGCTGTCGCCTTGGCCGGCGGGGGCGCCGCTCGGGGTCGAGCCGAAGGAGCGAATCAAAGCGTCTTTGAGGGCGTTTCTGACCGGCGATCTCCTAAAGTAGTCCTCTATTTGCTTTGGCAGAGTATCTTTCTCTTCGTAGTTGCTGCTGCGGAAATCGTTGCCCTCATACAGCATGCAGATAACCGTTTTTGGCGCCAGCTCCGAGCCGAATCTTTTCAGCGTTTCGAAGTATGTGCAGGGGTGGCCTGCGGACATGCCGAGGTTGTAAACCGCGAGACCGGTTTTTTGTCCGAGCATGACAGGCCATGCGTCGTCGTTGCTTACACGGGAGCCCTCGGCGAAGGAGTCACCGAGTACCACAATGTCGTACCTATCGAGGTCTGTTGTGTTTCGAAAGCCTCTCTTATCGACGGTTAGTGTGTATTCGATGTCGGGATAGCCCTGGGGCGTTCGAGGGTAGAGAAAGGCCTCCTCGGGGACGTCCTCGGCGGTCCCTTTTTGAACGGTATTCGGCGGGCGATGGGTATAGGTTTGCGCTGCAACGTATCTTCGGGGCTTGAACATCAAACGTGCGCCGGTGTCGATGACAATCAGCGAGAAGATTATTGAAATGACTACGGCGAGGACCTTGAATTTGCGCTCCTTAACGTTCTTCTCATTGGCCCAGGTCATGTAAAGCGAAGCGGCGCTTATCGGAATCAGCAGAAGGGCCGCGGTGAAATGACCCAGGCTGTATCGTCCGAGCAGGATGTCCCTGTTCTGGGCTGTCAGATAGGCGACGTTGCTCGGCACGCTCCACACGGCGGCATTTATGAGCATTGTCACCGCCGTGTTTATCCACTTTGCACGCTTGGTTTTTACGGCCTTTTTGGCCATTATCTGTCCTTGTCGTCTGAAGCAACACTCTGTATCGGGGTCTTTCCGGTTATTGCCTTGACCGGGCAATCAGGCCCCAAGGATACACGCCGGCGTCGAATAAGGCAATAGGAAGCAGCGGGCAAAACAGAGCCTAATTCGACTCGTCGGATGGACGGTTCAATTCAACGATTTTTCCATCGTTGGCAATAGTCAGGTCGCCGGCCGTCTCGTCTTCGATTCGCAGGTACAGGCCCCAGCCGCCGCCGGCCTGCGATACCTCGGCAAGCAGGGTATTTTCCCCTTCGACTATTTCCGCGTCGGCGGATTCGGAGTCGATAGCGGCGCTTCGAAGAGCCGCAACTTCGGTAATCAGTTTTCCGTTGAGCCAGACCCGCAGTGCGTCGTCGCTGCCGGTGAAGACTTTGACCTTGCGATTCTTTTCGCTGGTGAACGTCCGGACGGCATAGCCGGCGGTGTTCCGGCGTTTCTCGTCGGGGAAGTGGGGGAGAAAATCGACGAAGGGCGAAGCGAATTGGCATAGGTCGTTCGATTCGGCGGAGGCTGCTATGGCGTCGAGCCGGTTCGAATCAACGGAAACAAAGCCCTTGTAGTCATTCCATTCGGCGGTTAAAGAGGCAAACCGCCAGGACCGAACAAAAGAATTGGGCATCAAGTCCCTCAGGGCAAAGGCAGTGGCGAATCCGAAGCCGTCCAATATTCTGATAACCGGGCTTTCGCCGCTGAGGTACTGGCCGAACTCGGCCATGGACACAACGACCTTTGTCGGCAGGGCTGTATCGTCAACAGCCTGGGGGATGGGGACGTAGCCTGCGGCGGTGCCCTGCGGACCGAGCACAACGGCGCCGATGCCGTTGTCGGATTCGATAGTGATATTTTGGAGATTTTCGTCCGCTGTGACGAGAGTCCGGTTAGCCCCTGAGATGTCTTTCTTGTCCATCGCGAACCACGGATTGAACTTGAGCCAGACCGCGCTGGGCGGTTCCCATCGGGCGATCTGGGCGTCGGTGAATTCGTATGGATCTTTTTGTCCGGCGTGGGGCGGTTCTATCAGAGTGAAGAAGCGATTGAAGTGGTCGAAACCGCGGGTCATGATATCGTGGGGGGCCTGGCTGTGGGGCAAGTCGAACGTGTGGCCCAGCTCGTGCAGGGCAGCTCCCATAGTCGTAGAAGCGGCCGCCCAGAACGTGTCGCGCCAGACCGAATCGCTGAAGAATTCTTCCGTATCGATCATCGTCGTATCGGAAAATGCCTTTTGCGCCTCGGCGATACCGTCCGGCCAGGTGAACAGGTTTGCCCCGCCGAACAGCGCCAGCGAGCCGCCTCCGAGAGCGGTGTGCGCGTAGGTTTGTTTTGTGTTCGGGTCGAATCTGGTGAAGGCCGGGACGACGAGGTTCTTGGCGTAGCGGTCGGGCTGTTTCCTCTCGATGAGCCGCCTTGTGTAATCCCACAACGCCAGGCCGTCCATTTTGTGGTAACGCTCGGCGGCATCGTCGGCCCGGAGTTCATTGACTATTACTCGGCCGGTTTCGTCGAGTTCGAGGTTGAATGTTACCCGTCCGAAGCCGAGGTCGTACATGCGCTCTGCTGTGAAGGTTTGCATCAGCCGCATCGCCGTTGCGAGCTTGCCGCGATAGTCCTGGGCGTCGTTCTCGACAGGACTCTGGTATTGCGTGCCGCCCGTCTTGTCCGTCAGGTAGAAGACGCGCACTATGTAGGGATTGGTCTGGGGCTTGTAGTTCAATGTCAGAGCAAGCTCGTCTTTGCCGCAGCGCAGGACCAGCTTGTTGGGGCCGGGCGTCAGTTCCGTGAGGATTTTGAAACGGCCCTTGCAGGCAAGGCCGCTTAGCTTGCGAGTGCTTCGATTGGATGAAGTGTTGATAATCGTAATCGACGTTGCATTCGCATCGGCGATGGTTCCGCGAATCAGCGGGACGGCGTGCCGAACAATTGTCCCATCGGTGTAGTTGGCAATGCTGATCGATGCCGGTTCGGCAAGAGCCGGACCGGCCCAAATCGGCGAACAAATACAGGCTATGATTGTTGGGATGCACAGAAACGCCGGCAGCTTATGTGTGCTTTTTGTTGTGAGAATCGAGTCGGAGCCGGCTGCGGAGTTTTCAGAGATTATGTTGTTCGCCATGAGTCTATACTTGTCTTAATAGTGCCTGCAATACGGTTAGTGTGCCTGACTGCTTTATGTATATTAAACACAAGTTGTGCCGGATTGGCACGGTTTTTTCCGGGGCGCACGCCTGATTGCCTTGCAGGCGAAAACGCCGCCCGGACCGTTCTTCCTTCGAAACCACGCACAGATTCTACCTTGCAATTAAAAATTACTAACCCGAATAAGGCGAGGCAGGCAAATGTGTGGCAGGGGTGGAAGCTGGGTGTTGGGAGCAGGGCATATCTCACTGCGGTTGATTTGATTCCTTACATATCAGGATCTCTTCTTGGCGGCTATTCCCAATTCTTTCTCCATGATTAGCCGAAATCTCCCGCCGCTTATGGTATGGTCGGCAACGAGTTTGCCGTTGTACAGCAGGCCGGCTACGGCATAAGGCCACGGTGCGTTCTGGGCCTGCCTGTAACTTCTGTACTCCACTATTCTTGGTTCTATTCCATATTTGTCTTTCGCAATGGCAGCAATGTCATTAACCATTGTCACATTATGGGGGCATTGGCCGGAGGTTATGATCGTCAGACCCTTACCGAACTTTTTTCGCTTCTTTTCCCACTGCCCCTTAAAGCTCGGAGTCGGAGCGGACTTCTTAAACTTCTTCACAAGCAGCGAAAAATCCGGAAGCGCCTTCTCGACCTCTTCGAATCCGTTCTTGAGGAACAATTCCTGGCCGGCCATCCAGGTGCCCTCGCGTGTTACAACCGCCGCGCCGTTCATACCCGCCTTCCTGGCGTCTTTCATACACTCTTTAACGAGAAGCGTGCCATAACCTCTGTCCTTGTATCTCTTCTCCATGTAGATGCAGTGAATGAACATGTAATTCTCAGCGTTCACGGCCCTCCACGCACGTTCACCCGGTACGTATTCGATATACCCTGCAAGACCCTCGTCCGGCGTACTGAGCATCTTCACCTTCAATCCTTCGGGCATGCGTTTGGTTATCCACTGGAACTTGTGTTGATAGGTTTCACTGCTCGGATTTTTGTGCCCGCACAACGACACCTTTCCAGCGTCCTTCGGCGTCATTTCGATTACCCGGACTTTTGCCTGCGGCTTCCCGGATATTTCCATAAGGCGGCCCCGCTTTCTCTTTCTTTTCTCTGTTCCTGAATTTTAGAAGGCAAAGATGACAGGCATATAGTAGGTCGGTATGCCTTATAACTCTTAAAGAACTGCTCGAACAGCAGAGAATATAACACTATTTCCCGATAGGAGCAACGGGTTCGGAAAAACAGGCATATTTTTCTGCGGTCGATCTCCGCTTTTCAGATCAATTCAGATCGGCAGGTGTTTTTAAGCAGGGAGGCAAGAATCCGCAATCCATAAGTTCGGCAAAATAAGCACTTACAACCACGCCCGGCAGGATTCGAACCTGCGACCTACGGATTAGAAATCCATCGGTGGGGCCGTAAACCCTTTGTAGACAAGACTTTATATCGCGTTTTTCGGCCAAAAACGGCAGTTACAAGTATTTGACAAATCAATAACAAGTGGTAGACAACTCAGTATCCACTGCTCACTGACGAACTTTTTGACGAACTGCCCGCTGGTCGTTTCTATTCCCGTGTTGATCGGCAGCTTTTTTAGCTACTTGACTAAGAAAAGATATAGCGATATATTTTCTTAGCCGATATCACTAAGAAAGCGGGTTTTCTTAAGGACCGACGCTATGAAACCAACAGGCACATACGTAAAAGCCTCAACGGCGGGTGAGTCGTTCGAGGCATTCATACCGAATCCACTTCCCCCCGATCCACCGGTCACACTTACCGCGCAAGATCATGATCTTGTCGAGAAAGCTAACAGGGCTCTGGGCCGCTTGGATGGCGTTGCGACACAACTACCGGACATCTCATTGTTCCTTTATTTCTACGTTCGCAAAGAGGCATTACTATCGTCGCAGATTGAGGGTACACAATCATCCTTCTCAGATCTGCTCCTGCATGAAGAGAACTTGGCTCCCGGTGTTCCGCTGGAAGACGTGGAGGAGGTCAGCAATTATGTATCTGCCATGAACCATGGCCTGAAACGACTCCGAGAGGACAATTTCCCCCTATCACTTCGGCTGATTCGAGAGATGCATAAGGTACTGCTGGCAAAGGGGCGTGGCAGCGACAAGACGCCCGGCAAATTCCGCCGCAGCCAAAACTGGCTTGGCGGTACTCGGCCCGGCAATGCCCGGTTTGTTCCTCCGCCTCCCAATCAAGTGGCCGATTGTATGAGCAACCTGGAGAAGTTCCTTCATGATCAGCCGCAACGTACGCCCGTCCTGATCAAGGCTGCGTTGGCCCATGTTCAGTTCGAGACAATCCACCCCTTTCTGGATGGCAATGGGAGGCTTGGTCGCCTGCTTATAACGCTGATCCTGTGTGCCGAAGATGCAATCAGCCAGCCGCTCTTGTACCTGAGCCTCTTCTTCAAACAGCACCGCCAGGAATACTATGACCGCCTTGATGCCGTTCGTCTCAAAGGTGATTGGCTCGGATGGCTGCGGTTCTTCCTGGAAGGCGTGGAACACACAGCCCAGCAGGCTGCTGATACGGCTGGGCGCATTCTGGCGCTCTTTGAGGAGGACCGTCGCAAGGTAGAAGACCTTGGCCGTAAGGCTGGCTCAGCACATCGTGTGCTCGACCTGCTGCGCCAGCACCCCATAACAACCATCCCAAATGCAACGGATTGGCTCAACCTGACTCCGCCCACCGTTCGCAGCGCGGTGGAGAGTCTAGAGGCCCTCGATATCGTCCGGGAGATCACGGGCAAGCAGCGTGACCGAATCTACCTTTACGACCGGTATATTAGAATTCTTGATGAGGGCACCGAGCCCTTGCCCAGGAGTTGAGGTGAGCCCCAGAGTATCCACGCAATCGAACGATACTGAATGACGGGTAGGCAGACATTGCCGATGCCTCGGGACCATTGCCCACCCAGACGTCGTACCCACACAGTCGCTCCTCAAACTCACCACACCGCCCGCATCGACGTTCACGCGTTTTTCGGTGTTGGTTCTACTGAAACTGTGTCCATCGTCCCAGGTGGTATATTCGTGGCCCACTCCCCGCGACAGGAGATTCTCACCAGCGACCGCGAAGGAAGACCACATTGAGAACACACCAATTCATAGCATGACATTTCACAATGCAGACAGGGAGAATGCGATTGAGGCTCCAACAGCGTATTTCAGCAGCACACAGCGGCAGTTACTGTCGAAGATGGGGAAAAGAACGTGGTCGCGCGTCAGTTGCAGATTTCAGATGCTCCCAGCCGCATCGGCCCGGCTGAGATCGCGCGGCTTGCGTCGGCCAGATCTGCCTATCGTCAGCCGCACCGGTGTTGGTGTGTTGCGATAGGATACAAATATGGAAAATCATGAGGTTCTCGAGTTTGTTCTTGATGCGTTTACCGAATTGACAGCATTACATGCAGCTGCGACAACCGCGGCCGAACGAGTGCGGTCAGTGTTGGCCGAGCATGATGAGGATGCCCCTCACGGTGTTACATGCACCAGTCTTCATAAAGGCTGTGGTTCTCAGGACCAACTGACGCTTGACCCCACAAACTTCACCATTAAATGGAACGGTCGATGCTGTGACCTCGGTCCAACAATACTCTTCAAGCTGATGCAACGGTTGGCACGCCGGCCTGGCCGCTATTTCACTTTCCAAAATATACTTCAGTCCGCCGGATGGCGGAATCGGTCGAAGCCGTCGGCTTCAGCCGTTATTTCCTTCAGTCGGCG
>JAFGCD010000082.1 GCA_016932835.1 Sedimentisphaerales bacterium | reverse complement strand
TCGTAGACCGTGTCACTGGCCTCCGTGCGAAACACGGGCGGTTCCGTTTTTTTTGTTTTGGTGTTCCACCGCCGAACACCTTCATTTCGTGTGACGGATTTGAAGATGCCTGTCTGGGCTATGGTCTTCACTTCGGAATCACCGGTTAATAAGTAACGCCCATCCGGTGTGAACGCGAGCGCATAGACGGAATCATCATGCTGGAGGGCTTGGGTTGTTAGGGAGCCGTCGTCAGTTCGCCCTAGAAAGACGTCTTCACTAGCCGTTACTGCAAACCGACTACCATCAGGACTGAACGCCGTGTCCAATACCAATCGATTCGGCAGCTTGATGACATGCTCGCTCGCAACTACCGAAAGATCCCAGGAACGTACTTCGACTGTCTTTTCAGAACTAAATGCGGTAACGAGCAACTTGCCACCGTCTGCGAAAGCAACGCTATGAACATTCTTCTCAAAGCGAAAGGGGGAAGTATACATTTTCCCGTTGACCGCGTCCCAGACCTGGACCGTACGGCCACTGATCGTCGCGACCAGCAGTTCGTCGGGACTGAACGCCGCGGACTCGAAGCCCTTCTCATTTCGAAACTCCGTGTCGAGGTAGGCGCCCGTCTCGGCGTCATACAATCGGACGACGGTACCGGCTCGCACGAGTAGCCTGCCGCCACTGGAGCCAAACTCCACCTGATCAATGCCCTTGGCCAACATGGCCTGAGCGACTGTTTTGCCAGTCTTCGAATCGAGCAGCAGCAAATGGCCATCGCTGCTGCCTATGGCAAAACGTTGACCCTGACGGCCAAACTCGATAGCTCGAGCCGGTGGCGATGTGCGCAAATGGTGACTTTCGGATTGCGGATCGTCAACCCGCCTTATTTCTACTAGTCCGGAACCTGAGTTAGGGACGAGCCCAACGATATGTGCACGATGCCCACGGACAAAAGCAAACAAACAACCGTCGTCGGTAATGGCCACGTTGGTGACCGCGGTATTGTCTGAGACGTCGGAATACACTTCGTTCACTGCGCCATCTGTGAGGGACCAAAGAGTTACGACTCCATCATGGGTGCCGGTAACGCCAACGGTACCATCGGCGCTGATGGCCACGCTGCTAATGCTACTGCCTGTAGGACTCGTCACATATAAGGAGGGTGTTTCGATGACAGGCTTTGGCGCGTATCTCGGTGCGTGCGTCATGCGACCACCAAGAAACCGTCCTTGTTGTGAATCCCAAATGCGAGCTTCCGCGACGGGATTGTTATCAAAATGGTTTACCACGGCGAACCTTGCGCCATGCAACGGAACCACCTTTCCTACTGGTCTTCCAAACGGTTGCTTGTGAACTAAGTTACCTGATTGGAGGTCCCACTCGCGAAATGTGTCATCCGCATGCCAAGTAACCATGCGGTGCGCATCGGACAGAATCGCAGGACCACCGTCAATTCGATCCGTGTCTTCACCCTCAACGCAAAATTGTGCAACCAGCGGAGGTGTTCTCTGTGACCACGTGGCAAGGTTCGTTCTCATGGTCTGTTCGAGCGGGTCGGAAGCATCGCCGAGTTCGCTGAGTGCTTCGGCCATTCGCAACATTCCAATCCTGGGATACCCTTGTTCACAGAGCGAAAGGCCCTTTGAGAACATCAATTCTGCAGCTTCCTTCTGGGCACGGTCTCGCTCCTGTCTGGCGATGTCCCTTTCCTTGCCAATCCGCGCGTTGCCCCAAACAACCGCCAAGAGTAGAACCAGCAACGATAGGATTCCAACGCAGACCGCAGCGGAATACCGGCGGAGCACTCGGCCGGACCACTCGCGGAATCCCTCACCGCCGGTACTAAGCCTTTCATCCGCCAGCCATCGGCTCAGGTCACCTTTCAGACATTCCACCGTCTGGTACCGCTGCTCATAAGACTCCATCGCCTTTAGGCAAATTGCTTCGAGGGCCTTGGGAATCTTCGGTTGCAGGGAGCGTGGTCTCGGGAACGTCCTTCCTAAGGCCGCACCCAGGCATTCTTGTGGCGTACCCGTGTAGGGGGAGCGGCCCGTGAGCAAGTGGAAAAGCGTGGCTCCCAGATTGAATACATCTGTCCTCTCGTCGATTAGATCGTAACTGCCACTGGCTTGTTCTGGGCTCATATATGCAGCTGTGCCCTTAATGTCTCCGGCAATCGTGTTATCGATTGTGACGCCGCTGACTGGATTGTCCACATTGTCCACACGATCGGAAATTCCGAGACGTTTGGCTAATCCCCAATCCAATAAGATGACTTCTCCATATTCGCCAACAGCAATATTTGTCGGTTTAATATCACGGTGCACAATGCCCTTACTGTGGGCAAATCGTACCGTCTCGCAAACTGACACCAGCACGTGGATCAGAATACGATAATCGCGTCGCGTGAGCCTGGATTTCCCATCCGAGTGATGCAGTTCATTAATCTTGTCGGCTAATGTGAGGGCGACGCCGTTCTTCGCTCCGTTGCGTCCGTCATTCGTCAGCAATCGCATCGCGAAAGCTTTGCGGTCTTCCTCATCACGTGTACCGTACACGACAATCACCCCAGGATGATCTAGCTCCGTCGTAATGGCAATTTCCCGGTCAAATAGATCTCTCGCACCAGGATTCTGTGGATGACGCAGTTCCTTCACCATGACGGAACGCTTGATCTCAAGGTCGCGTGCTAAAAAAAGCCTGCCCATCCCCGTTTCTACAAACAGTTCCGAATCAGGTGAATAGTGAAACCGCCAGGCTGGCTGAAGCATGGGAAGGAGCCCAGGCCAGAGGTCTGGTGCAACGTCGCGGAGGTAGTCGATCGGTTCCGGCGGAGAGTGTAAATGTTCCTGACACAAGTAGAAATGCTTCTCGTAGATGCCTAGTAGAACATCTTTGAAATCCGCTGTCCACAATTCCGGAAACATTTCGGAGTAGCGCTTGACGATATCATCTTCGTGGTAGCGATTCTCAATGTCAGTCAACGTCAGCTCGATGACAAGAGCGCGCCGCAGTTCCTGAGAGGCCCCTGGTGGGATATAGCCTTTAAGAGTCGTAAAATACGGGGGGGTACCCGACTTCCAACTTTCTTCTAGTTGTCTGCATGCCTCTTCCAGGTATGCATCATCTGATACGTTCAGATCTTGCAGATGGTTTTCAAGCGAAAGCATACCGCTTGTCTCCAAATACATGTCAAACTACTACATGGATTACCACGCGGACCAACTGGAGCCACCTACGAGTTATGTAGCACGATCTCGGCCACCACTAATCTCCACATTCAACAAGTCTATGAACCTTTGTAACCAACGTGTGATCGTCCTAGGTTGGACTCCAAGCTTCTCTGCGATCTGGGCAGTTGTTTTCCCTTCCAGCTTCGCATAGATCGCCTCACGGAACATTTCTAGATCTATCCGGCGGGACTTGAACCTACCTAAGGCGAGTACGCATGCATCCTTGATAGCCTGCTCATCCTCCCGCAAGATTAACTGCTCTAGCGGCCCAAGTTCGTCGGACCGTGTTGTCATCTGGAGATGAGCATGTAAGTCAACCAGACGCTCCTGATTGTGCTGCTGGCAGATGCGTCTTATGCGTGTGCGGGCTTTGTTCCAGGCATACCTGGTGGCAAGTTTCACCATTCCATCCAGGTCGGTAGCATGGAGGGGCATCTTGCGGTCGACTGCGTACTTCCGGAACATCGTCGCAAATGCCGACTGGACGCAGCTTTCCACCATTTGTTTTTTATGGGTATCGCAGAGACGCTGGCATACGGCGGCCGTGACGGGTTTCTGGAGTCTCTGGAATACCTCATTCCAGGCCTGAGAACAACCATTCTTAATTGCTCTCCAAAGTTCTAACTCGGCGCTCTTCGACGCGCCAGGGGTGTAGTGATTGAGGGGAAATGGGACAGCGTACGACATGTTCATAGCCGTGCTCTCCTGCTGTTTAAATTAGGGCAAGGTGGCAGGGTGGATGCCACGTGGCCCGCGCGGCAAATAGTCCCGTGTCTGTAACAAGAGGGCGCAAAACTCCTTAAATGGACAGATAAGCTAGAATTTTTTTCGCTTCGGCAACAAGCGGCAACGCATACTATTCCTACACAACACTTTAGGATGCCTTGTGAACATCGAAAAAAGCAGGTGCTTTATCAACTTAAGAACTGGACTTTTGCAATTTGACATTTCAAGGTCAGTTTTGTATTAGCTGCTAACATGCTAGCCCAAGATGTTGTATTGCTAGCACTT
>JAFGCD010000081.1 GCA_016932835.1 Sedimentisphaerales bacterium | reverse complement strand
TCGGATGAGTATGTAGAGGAATTACTTTATAAGGATCCAACAACCGGAGAGAAGTATTATAAGCGCGATGATATCCCGTTTTTCAGGAATCAACAGCGCAGTATTCTGAGCACTAACCAGAAAATAGACCCAATTCGAATTTACGACTACATTTCTCAAGGCGGTTACAGCGCTATCGAACCTGTGTTGTCAAAAGAAGACCCTCAGTGGGTGGTTCAAGAGGTGAAACATTCGGGTTTACGCGGTCGTGGGGGAGGCGGCTTTCCGACTGGTTTGAAATGGGAACTGTTGGCTGCGCAACCGAGCACCAACGGTAAATTCCTTGTGTGTAACGCTGATGAAGGCGATCCTGGCGCTTATATGGACCGCAGCGTACTTGAAGGCAATCCACACAGTATCATCGAGGGGATGGTAATAGGCGCATACGGAACCGGCGCATCCGAGGGGATAGTGTATGTTCGCAACGAATACCCGGTGGCCGTCAAGCATTTTAACATTGCGTTGAAGCAAGCTCGCGAGTTGGGACTGCTTGGTGAGAATATCCTTGGAACGGGTTTTTCCTTTGATATTGAGATGGTCAAAGGAGCCGGCGCATTTGTCTGCGGTGAGGAAACGGCGTTGATTCGTTCTATCGAGGGCAAGATCGGCGAACCGCGTCAGCGGCCACCCTTCCCCGTGCAGAAAGGTATCGAAGGCAAACCCACAGCAATCAACAATGTTGAAACATGGGCGAATATTCCCCTTATCTTAAGACTTGGGGCCAAGAAGTTTGCGAAAATAGGTACTGAGGGCAACAGCGGCACGAAGATATTTAGTCTTGTCGGCAAAATCAAGAATACCGGCCTTGTCGAAGTACCGATGGGCACAAGCATCAAGGAAATCGTCTATGATATCGGGGGCGGCCCGGCGGACAACGCCAAAGTGAAAGCTGTTCAAACGGGTGGGCCATCCGGCGGCTGTATTCCTGCCGAGGCGTTCGATTTGCCCGTAGATTACGACAGCCTAAGCGAGGCAGGCTCGATCATGGGCTCCGGCGGCATGATTGTCATGGATGAGAATACCTGTATGGTGGATGTCGCCAAATACTTCATGAATTTCCTGAAGGACGAATCTTGCGGCAAGTGTTTCACCTGCCGCAAGGGCACGCAACGTATGTATGAGATTCTTGATGATATATCGAAAGGCAAGGGGACTCCTGAACATTTAGAGCTTCTGGAAGAATTAGCCGAGACTGTCAAGGACACGACGATGTGCGGTCTCGGGCAGACAGCTTCAAACCCTGTTTTAAGTACCCTGCGTTACTTCCGCCGGGAGTACGAACGGCACGTGATCGATAAAAAATGCGGCGCCTTCGTGTGTAAAGACCTGGTGGGCGCTCCATGTCAAGCCGGCTGCCCGCTGGACACCGAGGTTTGGAGATATGTCGCCTTGATAGAGAAAGGTGAGTACGAAGAGGCCTACAAGGTCATTAGACAGGCTAATCCGTTCCCGTCGGTTTGCGCACGAGTTTGCGGCCGTAAGTGCGAGACAAGATGCAATCTCGCTGTCAGCGGGGGACAGGCTGTTGCTATCCGGGCGTTGAAGAGATTCGTCACAGATCGTGTGGACCCGGAGGTTTATAAACCTGTCATAGTCGGCCGAAGCGGCAGGAATGTTCACAGGATAGCGGTCATAGGTGCAGGGCCTGCCGGCCTCTCCGCTGCTCATTCGCTTTCTCTGCTTGGCTATAAAGTGACGCTCGTCGATGCAGCCGACGAGCCGGGCGGAATGCTCATAAGCTGCATTCCGGCTTATCGACTCCCCCGCGATGTGGCGGAAAAAGAGATAGAATCGCTGCTCGATGAAAATATTGCGCTCAGGTGCGGGACTGCCCTGGGCCGCGACATAACCATCGACGAGCTTTTCAAGGACGGTTTCGATGCCGTCTTTCTGGCAATAGGTGCGGATAAGAGCTGGCGGCTGGGGCTCGAAGGAGAAAATGCCCAGGGGATCTTCTCATCGATGGAATTCCTCAAGGCCTTTAATCTGAGGGGCGAGGAGATGGCAAGGGGGAACGTCGGTATCGTTGGCGGCGGCAATTCCGCCGTGGATGCCGCCAGAGTGGCTATTCGCCAGAAGAAGGTCAAGAGTGTAACGCTGCTCTATCGGCGCACCTCTCAGGAGATGCCCGCCTACGCCGAAGAAGTCGAAGCTGCTATAGAGGAAGGCATAAGGCTCGAAACATTGGTTTCGCCGACAAGCATACGTTATATCAGAGCCGCCGAGGCCGAAGGAGTAAGAGTACAGACGTTCGTCCAGCCGATTAAAATAGATGCTAAAGATGGACGCTTGGCTGATATTAAGTGCGTCAGAAACAGACTGGGCGATATTGACTCAAGCGGACGACCCAAGCCTGTGCCCATACCTGGCACTGAGTTTACTATTCCATTGGATACCCTGATAGTGGCCATCGGCGAGCGCCCGGATAGCGATTGCCTTGCTTCTATGGGATTGGAGCTCGATAAAGGCGGCAGATTGCGTGTTGACGGGAGGACTCTTGCCGCCAGTCGCCCAGGGGTGTTCGCCGGAGGAGACCTGGTGACGGGTCCCAACACGGTTGTTGACGCTATTGCAGCGGGCAGAAAGGCGGCCAACGTTATAGACCGCTATCTTCGGGGCCAGGAGCTTGCCGAGCCGCCCAAGCGTAAGCTACCTTCGGTTTTCGTAGAGCCCGCCAGTTGTGGCGATGAAGAGCTTGAAGATGCGGTAAGAATCGAGCCCCCTACGCTCAGTGCTAAGTCGAGAAAGCAGAGTTGCGCAGAAGTGGAGATGGCATTCTCCGTTGAACAAGCGACCCGTGAAGCTCGGAGGTGCCTGAGGTGTGACCTGGAGTTCACCCGACCCACGAGAAATGGAGAAGCCGAACTTGCTGCCGTCGAGGATAAACTAGCATGATTACTTTAAGAATAAACGGTTTGGATGTTTCGGTTGAAAAGGGCACGACCCTCTTGGAAGCCGCAAGGTTCTTGGGCTTTCCGATCCCTACCCTCTGTTATATGGAGGGCCTGTCTCCCTATGGGGC
>JAFGCD010000080.1 GCA_016932835.1 Sedimentisphaerales bacterium | reverse complement strand
CTCCTTACGAAAATCAAGGCAGGCTCCGGCCCGAAGCTACTCACATCCAGAACACAGAACCCTAAAAAGAACCCGTGCATCGCCCAATAGACTCGAGCGAACGGAAGATACTATATCCGCTCTGAGCACCTTTGCCAAACGTTTTCACGCAATCTCCTGCGAGAGTTCCTTCAGCAGGCCGATTGCGCTGCGCGCCATTTCTTCCCCCCCGCCCGGCGCTATTCGCGAATTAACCGTCTCATAGCTACCCTCGGCAAAGGCCTTTGCTGTGGGAATGTAGCCGGGGGCATCGTGGCAAAGTTCGATAACAAGGGTCGTCGCGAAGGGGCTTTCCCGCTTGATTGAAAGACCAAGCTCGACGAAGACCTCTCCAGGCAGCCCAACAACCGCAACGTCACGACTCAGGCGAAAAACCTGTACTTCCAGGCCTATTCTTTCGCCGCCGCGCATCTCCAGGGCAAGAATCTTGTACGCTTCGACTTGGCCCAGAAACGAAAGCTCGCCCGTGCCGACCTTCTTGATATTCTCGCGGGCCCACGCAATTCTCTCTTCGCTGTAACGTTGAAGCGGAACTTCGACAACCTCACTGCGGACTGCAAGTAACGGGGTAGAGACACCCTTGAGCTTGTCCGCCCAGTCATAAACCGTCCCACCCAATGTCCTGCCGATATGCTCGGTCGTCAGGCGATCTTTATTCGTAACGTCGATATGGTTAATGTCGCCACACGTCCCTGTGCCGAAGAAGACTACAAATTCGTCCCCATACTTCTCACGCAACGACTGCTCCAGGAAGAAAGGATAATCCGCGGCATATTCCGTCCCGCCTACGGTGTCGAGATGCAGGGCAAAATTGACAATCGCCCCGACGGGTTTGTCGCTGCCGGGCCGCCGGATAAAGATAATCCCGACATCGCCGTCAATTGGTCCGGCCGGCTTGACTATGTCCGGATTGAGCACGCCCGGATTAAAGCGGACTTCCCCATCCTTCATGTGGAACCTCCGATTGAACGACAGCCCCTGCTGCCGGGCGACGCCGGCATCGAGACGAACCGGCCCCGCCGAGGCATCGGCTCGACCAATGGCGTCAACAAGCTTGTTCGTCAATTCCGAAGGGTAATCGACCTTTTCGTATGGATCGCTGCCGTGTTCGGTAACGGCCCTGTCGTGGAAGTGCTTCCTCAAGGCACCGAAATACAGCGGCCCGGTATGACTGTGCGTGGCGGCAATCAGGATATTCTCAGCGGGGATACCGGTTTGCTCTGCCGCCTGCCTGCGAACACGCGATGAGACATCCGGCGATATGCCGATTATATCGCAGAACACCATAGCCGCACTGGCGCCGCCCTGCTTGAGCACAAGTGCCTTGGCCTTGAGCCGGTTCGATACACCGGTGCTAAGCCGCTCGTTGAAATATCCGCTCATTCGATAGGGCACCGGCGGCGTGATATCGACCACCGCAAAGCCCGCCGTAAGCGGAGAAGCCGAAGCAGCCCCGGCAGAAGCCGGCTGTCCAACTAATTCCTCCACGAACCGTCTGGCCTTTTTCGCCTCCTCAAGTGTCTTTCTCAGGTCTCCCGGTTCGAGACACTCGATAACCAGCGCCCCCTTCGTGAAGCCTCCCTTCTTCAATCGAGCCATTACCTTCGGAAAATACACCTGTCCTGTCCCTGGGGTAACCGCCACATTCTTAGGGTGCTTATAATCCTTGATGCACATCCCGACTACAAGGCCGTCAACAGTAGCCGCATCATCGATAGGATTGAGTTCGGCATTGGAATAGTAGAAGATGTTGCCCGGATCGTACCAGATTCGGAAATTATCATGGCCGACCATCTCCACCGTCTTGCGGCATTGGGGGCCCGTCGCATTAAGGCCGCCGTGCGGCTTGACGCTGATACCCATGCCCTTCTCGGCAGCATAGTCGCAGCATTCGGCAACGGCCTTATAGTAACGCTCGTACAACTCCTCACTGCCGATACCTCCCATTAGCAGATTCGCCGCACCGCAGGCCGCACAATTATCGATAAGCTTCTTTAACCCCTCGATCCCCGCCTCCAGCGATTTCTCGACCGGGATACCCCCGCCATACACCGATGGTACTTTCAACCCGCGATTCTTCAACTCTTGCCCCACCTCTGCAGCCTCGTCAAGCGTTGTCGAAACCGAAATCACCAAACCGTTTTGAGACTTGGCGGTCATCAACCCGGCATATTTGAACCCCGCCTCGGCGATGGCGTCCAGCGCAATACGGTAATCGTAAGCGCCCCAAGGCCGAGTGTAGCAGCCGATTTGCCATTTCTTCTCGTCCCCATCCTTCTCGCCCGCCAAGGCTGATGCCGCCCAGGGCAGTGACAAACCCGCCGCCCCAAGCCTCAGACCCGCATTCATAAAGTCACGCCGTGACAACTGTTCGAGTGCATTCATTTGTCTTTCCCTCTGTGTTTCTCTCAATACCGTCAGCCCTCATGTATCTCGCGTTTTTCGGCGTCATAAACCGTTCGCCTGCCGGTATCGAACGACTGCATCGCCATTATGCACGCCACCGCGTGTTGATAGCCCGCATCTATAGATGCGTTTGGCGTCTGCCTGCTGCGCAGGCACTGAAGCCAGTCGAGAAAATGGTCAGGGTGAGCAACGTCCTCGACCCGTTTCTTGCCCCGAATCTGCCCCATTCGCTTGCCGCCTCCCTCTGCAGAGAGTATCGGCTCGGTCCAGTTCACCATATCAAGGACACCCTGGTCGCCGAATATCTTGAAGCTGTTGCCGCTGCCGTTGCCGAAATTCGTCGAGTAGCTCATCATAAAGCCCTCCGGATAAGTCCAGAGCGCCTGAACGTGGTCCGGGCAGGTAAACTTGTGTTCATCCTTCCATGTGAATGTCCCGCCCAGACACACGCAGTTCGTCGGAAATTTTGCCCCGGTTATATAGTGCACCAAATCGATGAAGTGACTGCCAAGCCCCGGAACAGGCCCATCGGAGAATTCGCGATAACCGTACCAGCCCGAGTACAACACCGGGTCGAATGGCCGCATCGGCCGATCACCAAGGAACTCAGCCCAGTCCAAATCCTCCTTCTTGACGTCTTTGAGATACCCATACCAGTAAGGCTTCTCACCGTTTCGGCACTGCTCGATCCGCCCCACCGTCCCCAGAACGCCCGTCCGGTAGAGTTCCCGACAGCCGGTAAAACTGGGCAGAGAACGCAACTGTGTGCCGATCTGGCAGACCGAATCGGCCTTTTTCACCGCGTCACACGCCTCGATGAGTCTGTCCAGCCGCATAGCAAGAGGCTTTTCGCAATAGATATCCTTGCCCGCCTCGGCTGCGGCCTTGAGATGCACCGTATGTCTGTGGTCTGGCGAAGCGATCATGACCGCATCGACATCATCGAGCGCAAGCATATCTCGATAAGACGAAAACTTCCGAGCCGCCCGCCCGTACCATTCCTCCGCCTTGGCCGAGGCCGCGTCCTGACGCACCCGCCATGGATCGCAAACCGCTGTAATTTCGATATTCTGGGTCTTCGCGTGATTGTTTACGCCGGCCATGTGCGCCCCCACGCCCCGGCTGCCGCAGCCGATGATGCCTATGGAAATCCTCTCGTTGGCGCCGATTACACGGGAATAGCTCGCCGCAGGCATCGCCATCGCGGCACCGCCGACAACGGCCCCTTGCAGAAATCTTCGACGGGAATATGAACCTTCCATTGCAGATACTCCTAAAACAGGTGAACGCTGATAATGTTCGTCCTTGCAGTCCATTTGCCTTCCCGGCCCAGCCGAAAGGCAAGGCTCAAGCCGGCGCATTATACCAGAGCCGCCGCTCGACCACGCAATCATTTTCCCTCCCAAGTGAACGGGGGAGAACCGAAAGCGATTGCCTTGAGGCATTGAATCATACGCCTGATTCTTTCAAAATCGCCCGTCGGGGCAAAAGCCCAGCCATCCATTCTCGAAAAAGGAGCAGGAAATGAACTTTAGCTTTGGCCTTGGAGTAGAAAGGGCGTATAATTATAGACTCTGAAAAATTTCTGGAGAATTACGAGATGTCCAAAACTGTCAGAAAGATCTGTATCCGCCTGTTGAGCAGCCTTCTTGTCTTATTAGGCGCTGTAATCCTTCCGGCTGGATGCAAAGAAACCGCATCCGAGCCAAATCGAGTAGAAACTGCCGAATCGCAGAGCGTCCAGGCGCCTGCCGAGGTCGCCAAGCCACAAGCCCTCAACACAGAAAAGCCGCGAATTGAGGCCCCGGTTACAAAGGTCCCGGAACCCAAGAAGAATATGATGGATGTAATTAGGAACGCGAGAAGCTGGGAACTTTCAAGAAAATTCATACCACTCATCGGCAAAGAAGCGCCCGATTTCACCCTTACCGATATTAACGGCAAAGTGCACAAACTCAGCGACTACCGCGGCAAGAATGTCATGCTCGAATTCTGGGCAACATGGTGTCCGCCCTGCAAAATAAGCGTTCCCCACTTGATCGAGTTGCAAGAGACCCACGGAAACGACAAACTGGCGATTCTGGCCCTGTCCTACGTCTCCTCGTATCCGCCGAATACCGCCGAGATGATCAAGCAGTTCGCTGCAGATAACAAGCTCAATTACACCGTATTCGCCGTAGAAAACGGCGAGGCAGGCGGCCCCTATGAAAGCGTAAACGAGTTGCCAACCACATTCTTCATCGACCCTAAGGGTATCATCAAGCTCCCCGCTTCCGGATTCATGCCCTTGGATGACTCCAAGGCGGCGCTCGAAGCAGAATGGCCCGAAGGAGCTTTTTGACCGCTTGCCATTTTCGCAGGGACCCTAAAAACGACCGTGAGACCCTAAAAAATGCTGATTCAACCTTTTTCTCCTGCCGAGAGAAAATTTTTCTGGACACTATCACCTTGCGCACCTATACTTAGGGGTTAAATTATAGTTGCTCGGTATGCGATTCTTATTGATACAAAGGTAGCTGATTATGGCACACAAAAAGGGACAAGGCTCTTCAAGAAACGGCAGAGACAGCAATCCTCAGTACAGAGGCGTTAAACTGTACGGCGGCCAGACTGCAACGGCAGGGGCGATAATCGTTCGCCAATGCGGGACGAAGTTCTTCGCGGGTTCAAATGTCAGTATGGGCAAAGATTACACGCTTTTTGCAACCGCAGACGGCACGGTAAAGTTCCAGGGCCGAAGAATTCACGTAGTCTGACCCGACGCACAAAATCTCTGAAACACAGAAGGATGGTCTCGAACCATCCTTTTTTTGTGGCCCGACAGATTGAGATATGTTTATTGATCAAGCGAAAATATGGGTCAAGGCCGGCGACGGCGGACACGGATGCTTAAGCTTCCGCCGGGAAAAGTATATCCCGAAGGGCGGACCCGACGGCGGTGACGGCGGCAAAGGAGGCGACGTCTATTTCCAGGCCGTCGATGACCTTGACACCCTGCTCGATTTCGCCGGCAAGCATCGCTGGCAGGCCAAAAACGGACAGCCCGGTTCAGGAGCTAACAAACACGGCGCCAGCGGTGAGGACCTGATCATACATGTCCCGCCGGGCACGCTGATCTACGATATCGACATCGACCTGCTGCTGATAGATCTCAAGGAAATCGGAATAAAGGCCCGCGTCTGCATAGGCGGAAGAGGCGGAAGGGGCAACAAGGCCTTCGCAACCGCCACGAACCAGACCCCCAGACACGCTGAGACCGGCAAACCGGGCCAGGAAAGGAATATAAAGCTCGAGCTGAAGCTAATCGCCGACGTCGGCCTGGTCGGTCTGCCGAACGCAGGCAAAAGCACCCTTATCTCCCGGTGCTCGGCTGCAAGGCCCAAGATCGCCGATTACCCATTTACAACACTTGAACCCGTCCTCGGAATCGTCGAATTGAGTGATTTTCGAAGATACGTCATGGCCGACATCCCCGGCCTGATTGAAGGCGCCCATGCCGGAGCAGGACTCGGCCATGAATTTCTCAAACATATAGAAAGGACTACGTTAATCGTCCATATCCTTGATATAATGCCCGCCGATGGTTCAGACCCGGTCGAAAACTACAAAAGCATCCGAAGTGAACTGGAAAAGCACAGCAAGGCCTTGGCCGAAAAACAGGAGATCATCGTCGCAAACAAAATAGACCTTGACCCGGAAGGCAAAGCCATCAAAGACCTTACCCGGAGACTCAAGCAGACCCTGCAGCCAATCTCGGCCGTCACCGGAGAAGGAGTCAAAGAACTGAGCGAACTGCTGTGGCAGAAGATAAAGAGAACTAAGGCGCCGACGGAACACTGATATTATGAACATAATCGCAATAGACATCGGCAATACTAACATTAACACCGGTCTGTTCCTCGATGATGAAGAGAAGTCCATCGAATCGATATCCGGAGACCAGCCAGCCAGGTTGGCCGCGTGCCTTAAAACAGTCTGGCAGCAAGTTCCCGTCGCTGGAAGCTCAAAAGAAGGCAAGCGAGACGGGGTAATTGTCGCCAGCAGCGTCAAGCCGGCGTGGACGAGACTAATCAGGAAAATCGTCAAAGACGAATTGGGCGAGAGACTGTATCTCATCGGCGAAGACATACCTCTGCCGATAAATTCCTGGCTCGATGAGCCTGATAAGGTCGGGACCGACAGGATTG
The DNA here is from genome assembly GCA_016932835.1 of Sedimentisphaerales bacterium. Lineage (GTDB taxonomy): Bacteria > Planctomycetota > Phycisphaerae > Sedimentisphaerales > Anaerobacaceae > JAFGCD01. The sequence continues at coordinate 11,548 of JAFGCD010000080.1, read as the reverse complement.
TCTCCGCCGCCGCAGCCTACGCCGTTGTTGGCGATGCCGTGATTGTTGCGGATATCGGCACTGCCATGACCATCGATCTTGTTGATCAGAATGGTATCTTTCGAGGTGGCGTTATCTGTCCCGGCCTTGAAATAAGCGCTAAGGCCCTGAAACACAATACCGCCCAACTACCCCTTGTCAAAGTCACCAGACCCGCGGCCCCCTATGGCAAAAACACCGCCGACGCGATCAATTGCGGGATATACTACTCGGCCGTCGCCACCCTGCAGGAAATAACCAGACGCTACGCAGAGGAAATCGGCAAATGGCCCCAGACGGTCATTACCGGTGCAGCCGCGAAGGTCATAGCCGAAGACTGCGAATTCATAGACAACTATGTGCCAAATCTTGTCGTCAAGGGCATCGTTCTGGCATACAAAAAATACATCGAGGAAAAGGCCGCAGGCCCGGTTTGACCTATGGCTCTCCACGCCGCAGTAATGACGCCAAAGGGTACCGGAGCCATAGCTACCATTCATCTTGTCGGTGATACCGCCGACAAGACACTGAAAGGTATCTTCAAGGCAGCCGGTTTGGCACCTGTACAATTCAAGACAGGTAATATCCTGCTCGGAACAATCGTTGACGCCGACCGGACAATCGACCAGGTCACAATCGGCTGCGAAGGGCCTGAGATTTTCGCTATACACTGCCACGGCAATCCCCTCATCGTTGAAATGATTATGGAACTGCTGCACAGTCGAGGCGCAACACTCATCTCCGCCGAAGAGCTTCTGACGAAAAGCCTGACCGCCGAGGAATCCTTGAGCACAATCGCAATAGAAGCCAGGCTGGCCCAACTGAGCACCAAAACCATCGCCGGCGCAAGGATTGTCGCTAATCAAATTGACGGCGGTCTGTCGGAACAAGTGTCCCAATGGCTGAAAGATTCTCAGACAATGTCGCTCGATGAGATAAAGACCCAAGCCGAGCAGACACTTAGAAACAGCGAAAAGGCCGGGCTCCTCATTGTCGGCTGCAAGGCGGTTCTTGCCGGTCCGCCCAACAGCGGCAAGAGCACCCTGCTCAACCACCTGGCCGGACGCCGCAAGGCCGTCGTCACCGATGTCGAAGGCACGACTCGCGATTGGGTCTCAGCAGAATGTCGGATAGGTCCCCTCTACATAACGCTGATTGACACCGCCGGACTGGACGAGAAACTCGCAGCAAACGCCGATAGCACCATCGACCACGTCGCACAGGAAAGAACCGCCCGCATACTGACCGACGCCGATTTGGTCCTGCTCGTCCTGGACAACACCAGAAATGTCAATCAGATCACCAAAACGCTGCTCGACAGAATAGCCGATCGAAAAGTCTTACCGATCATCAATAAAGCCGACCTGCCGCCAAGATTAGACCCGCACCGCCTGCCTGAAAACCTCAGCAGAACCGTGATGATAAGCGCCGAATCGGGCAAAGGCATCGACGTCCTCAAAGAAAGGCTCCTCGAAATCACCGAAGCCGCCGAAGTTGACCCGAGAACCGCTATCGCATTCACCCCGAGACAGAAAACCTTGCTAAAGCAGTTAATCGCCGCCGAATCCAGCCAACACGCCGCCGCGATCATATCAGAGTTGTTAAACGGCCAACTGTGTTTAGATAAGTGAGAAATGGTGTGCAAATCTCCTCTCATGTGGTAGAATTGAGAACGTTACACCATATGAACTCGTGCGGCATGAATCAAAGGATGCTAAGATGGCACTGCAATTTGAATGGGACAGCAGCAAAGCCCTGTCAAATAAGAAGAAGCATGGGGTTACATTTGAGCAAGCATCTACCATCTTCGGTGATCCTTTGTCGAGAACAATCCCTGATCCGTCACATTCAAAGACTGAGGATAGGTTCATAACTATTGGAGCATCCATCGACAACAAGCTTATTGTAGTTGCACACTGCGATAGCGATGAAAAGATTCGTATTATCAGCGCCCGAAAAGCAACCAGAAACGAAAAGTATCAATACGAGCAGAAGTAATCAGACCCTTCTGCTTGGAGACAAGTATGAGAAAAGAATACGACTTCAGCAAAGGCGCCAGAGGCAAATACGCCAAGAAATATGATGCCGGAACAAATATCGTACGGCTGGACCCTGACGTCGCCAAGGTGTTCAAAACGCCTCAATCGGTAAATCACGCTCTTCGATCGCTCGCAGAGATTATTTGTGCCCAGAAGAAGAAAGCGTAGCCTTGCCGTTGAAAATGACAGGCGATCTGCAGCCACAGCGTCTGCAGAACCGCCGCTGGCCGCATCACAGCTTTTACAGCCCCCCCTAACCACGGCAAGAGCACTCTATTTAATCGCCTTCCGCAAAATCTAAAACCTGCGCCGCCGCGATCATATCAGAGTTGTTAAACGGCCCACTTGGTGTATAATCTGCACCTATGACCGAGCCGACTGAAAAACTGACACCTGCGATGAGGCAGTTTCATACGTTTAAGCAGCAACACCCGGACTGCATCCTCTTTTTCCGCATGGGCGATTTCTATGAAAGCTTCTACGAAGACGCCAGGATATGCTCGAAGGTCTGCGGTCTGACGCTGACCAGCCGGGACAAAGGCAAGCAGACCCCGCTGGCAGGCGTACCCTATCACGCTATCGACGGATACCTCAAGAAAATGATCCAGGCCGGCTACCGGGTCGCCGTCTGCGAGCAGGTCGAGGACCCGAAAACCGCCAAGGGCGTCGTCAAGCGTGATGTCGTGCGAATTGTCACCCCCGGCACTCTCACTGACGAGACGCTGCTCGAAGCAAAGGAGGACAATTTTCTCTGTGCAGTCGATCTCGGAGTCAAAGGCTTTGCCGCTCTCAGTTGGGTGGATATCTCGACCGGCCATTTCTTCGCCCAGCAGCTCAGCGAAGACAACCTCCTCGACGAATTGCTCCGGCTCTCCCCGGCCGAATGCCTCATCGCAGACAGGCGAGGCGAACTCTTTGAAGCCGAGACGAAGAAGCTCGCCAAAGACATCGCCCAACTGACCAACGCCATTGTAACCGAGCGACCTTCCTGGTATTTCGACCCCTACCAGGCCAGGCAACGGCTGCTGAAACACTTCGGCACCGCAACACTGGAAGGATTCGGCATCAATGACAGCGACGCCCCCCTTATCACTCCCGCCGGCGCTGTTATCGAATACCTTAACGAAACCCAGAAAACCACGCTCGGCCATATCCGCAGCATAAAGAAGATTAAACAACAGGATTTCCTCCAAATCGATCCCTCCACTTTGCGAAGTCTCGAAATACTCCGAACGATCCGCACGGAAAGCAGAAAAGGCTCGCTGCTCGAATCGCTCGACCACACCCTTACCGGCATGGGAGGGCGAATGTTCGCAGGCTGGCTGTGTATGCCCCTGTGCGATTTGGCTGCGATAGAGCAGCGGCAGGACGCCATCGAAGAATTAAAGGGCAACGAGACCGCCTTGGGCGACATTCGAAAACTGCTCTCCAATATATCAGATACCGAGCGAATCGCAGCCCGCGTCAGTACATTCAGAGCATCCCCGCGAGACCTCCTTGCCCTGGCCGCCACTTTGCGGCGGATACCGCACCTCCGCAAGACCCTCAAGGAATTCAACACCGATATGCTCGCCGAATTGGCCCAATCGTGCGATAGTATGGACGAACTGGCCGAGCTCCTGGAATCGGCAATACAGCCCGACTGCCCCACGCACCTTCGTGACGGCGGCGTTATACGCACCGGCTTCAACGAGAAGCTCGACTCGCTGCGAGCAATCTCGAAAGACGGCCAAAGCTTCCTGCAAAATTATCAGAAGGAGCAATCGCAGCGCACAGGAATCCCGAACCTGAAAATCGGCTACAATAAGGTCTTCGGTTACTACATCGAAGTCTCACATGCCTCGGCCCACAAGGTCCCACCCGACTACATCCGCAAACAGACAATCAAAAATGCCGAACGCTACATCACCGATAAGCTCAAGGAATACGAGACCCAGGTTCTCGGCGCAGAGGAAAAGGCTATCGACCTCGAACTCAAACTCTTTGAGGAGATTCGCGGCAAGACCGCCGAGTATGTTGGCCGGCTTCAAGCCCTCGCCGATACGCTGGCGCGTTGTGACTGCCTGGCAGCCCTGGCGTATCTCGCAAAACGTCGCCGCTACATCCGCCCGAAAATGACCGCCGACGGCACGCTCAATATCAGCGAAGGCAAGCACCCGGTCCTCGCCGAGATGCTCGGAGCGGATTTCGTATCCAACGACGTCGAACTCGGTAATGGGGCCGGTGATATCGCCCTGATCACAGGCCCGAACATGAGCGGTAAAAGCACCTACATACGCCAGGTTGCGCTTCTGGTCCTGATGGCGCAGACAGGCTCATTCATCCCCGCCGGACAAGCCGAGATAGGCCTGGTTGACAGAATATTCACCCGCGTCGGCGCCTCCGACGAGCTCGTCCGCGGCCAATCGACTTTTATGGTCGAAATGACCGAGACCGCCAACATAATAAACAACGCAACGGCCAAGTCGCTCGTGATTCTCGACGAGGTCGGACGCGGAACCAGCACCTATGACGGCCTTTCGCTCGCCTGGGCAATCACCGAACACATCGCCACCAGCATCAAGTGCCGTACCCTCTTCGCCACACACTACCACGAACTGACCGAACTGGCCGAACTGTTCAAGAACGTCAAGAACTGCAACGTCGCCGTCCGAGAATGGATGGACGAAGTCGTCTTCCTTCACAGAATCCTGCCAGGCGGAACCGACAAGAGCTATGGAATCCACGTAGCAAAGCTGGCCGGCCTGCCAATATCAATCCTCGACCGCTCGAAAGAAATCCTGAAAGAATTGGAAGCAACATTCCAGAAAGAGGCCGCCGGAGAACACCTCGCCCGCAACAAGACCAAAGAACCGGATAAGGACACCCTCTTCGTCCGGAAGCACAAGACAGTATTAGACAAGCTCGCCGGAACGGACATCAACAACCTCACGCCAATCGAAGCCATCGCCCTTCTCGCTCAGATCAAGCAGCAAATCAAAGACACATAGGCACCAACCGCAACAGATTGGAACTTCCCTCTCAGTCAGTCATCCGTCGTCCGTTGCCCGTCCTCCGCAGCAAAGCTGCGCTACGCCACCGCGGCTTCCTCCGGTTCGTATTCTCCGAATCGAACGCTTATCTTCTTGCTCACCCCTCGCTGTTGCATCGTTATCCCGAACAGAACGTCGGCAATGCTCATCGTACGCTTGGCATGCGTAATAATGATGAACTGCGAATGCTGCTGAAATTCCTGAACCAGCATATTGAAGCGCTCGTTGTTGGCTTCGTCCAGGGCCGCATCGACCTCGTCGAGGAAGCAGAACGGCGAGGGCTTGGTCTTGAACACGGCAAACAGCAACGCCAAAGCAGTCATCGATTTCTCGCCGCCGCTGAGTAGTGATATGCTCCTGGTCTCCTTGCCCGGCGGGCGGGCTATTATCTCGATACCTGCGTCGAGAATATCCTCGGTTTCTTCGAGTATGATATCGGCCCTGCCGCCGCCGAACAGCTTGCGGAAGATACCCTGGAAGTGGCCTCGTATCTCTTCGAACGTCTCGCGAAACTGCTCTCTGCACTTTTTGTTGAGGCGGTTTATCAACTGCTGCAACTGCCCCCGGCTGGCGTTGAGGTCCTCGACCTGAGTACTCAAAAACTCGTGCCGCTTCTCCAATGTCTCCTGTTCGTCGATGGCATCGACATTCACGTTACCCAGCCTCTCGATCTTGCCTCGAAGTTCGCTTATCTCTTTTTTCACCTGCTCCCAATTGACCTCGCGGTCCTCATAACTCTTGAAAGCTTCAGCCAAATCGATCTGCAATTCATCTTGAACGCGTTCGACCAGGTCCTCCCGCTTAACCTGCAACTGGCTGATCTCAATCCTCAGCTCGTTTATTCGTCCCTCTATCTCGGCTTTCTCGGCGCGCTTGAGGCGAATATGCTCTTCAGCCTGCTTTTGCTGCTGAACCAATTCATGGGCCTGCCTCTCCAGTACGCCGGCGGACTGCTGGCTCTGCTCTTTCTCAACAAAGAACTCCGAAACTTCAGTCTCGCAGGTAAGAATATCTCTTTCGGCCTGTGCCAACTGCTCGACACAACTCTTGATTTCTTCGCCGGCCGCTTCGGATGCTGTTCTGTTCTCGCTCATCTGCCCATCGAGGCTGACGAGCACCTGCTTCAACGCCTTGCTCTGCTCAGCCGCCTGGCCGAACGAGACCTTCAGGTCGGTAAGTCTCTCGGTCAGTGACTGCTGCTGAATCTTACGTTCGGCGAATTTCGCCTCAAGCTCCTTTATCCGCTCGGTACGCTCGTTGTTAACCGTCTCTAATTCATCCAGCTTCTGCTTGGAATCATATTCCTTCTGCACCGACTGATCGATCTGCGCCTCGAGCATATCTATCTCGCCGATGATCAGGGGTTCTTCTTCCCGCAACCGTTTTATGCTCTGCTCTATAGCGCCGATGCCGGAAGTGACCTGTGTCTTTTCCGTATTAGCTTCATATACCGCCGTACGCAGATTCTTGCACAGTTCGTTGAGATGCGCCTTGGTTTGTTCGTTTTTGGCAATTTGTGCTTCGATACCCGCTATCTCGGATACGATGCCGTCAATAGTCTCGCGGAGTTGCCGCAGCCGACTCTTCCGAGATATCAGACCGGTCGCCCTGCCGAGAGGCCCGAGTTTGACAACTCCGGCTTCATACAATCGACCGTCGAGCGTCACGAACCTGTACTTATCCCCCAGCCGCCGGGCCATCTCGGCCGCCGAATCAAGCGTATCGACAACGAGCGTCCTTCCAAGCAGATTCCAGACAAGCGCCGCATACTTACCGTCAAACCTTACGAACTCGACAAGCCTGCCCTTCACTTCTGCGAATTCCGAGAGATCAATCTCGTTGACAAAAGGCTCGACTCGATCGAGGCCGAGGAAAGCTACCCTGCCCTCCAGCTTCTCGATTGTCCTGGTGTCACGCAGCAGCCTGCTTGTGCTGCTGACCACCAGAGCATCCGTTTGCCCCTCGAGCGCCGCCTCGACCGCAGTAGCATAGTCAATGTCCGCCTCAACAATGTCCGCCAGCACTCCTTCGATGTAATCCAGCCTGCTCTCGAACGCCGAGCGATTCTGCAGAATGTCCCTAACTCCGGCTTTGAGTCCTTCGGACCTCTTCTCCATATCCGTCAATATCGTCAACTCACTGCTCAAAGCACTGCGGACCTCTTTGCTGTGTGCCAACCGCTTGGCGTCCTCGACAATAAAAGCCTCGATATCCTCGGTTTTTTTGCGTTTGGAATCGAGATTATCCGCCAATTCGTTCAGCACTTTCTCGATATCGCCAAGACGAGCATTATGCTGCGCCTTGTCGGTGAGCAGTTCTTCGAGTTCGGCTCTGGCGGTCTGTGCCCGCCCAGCCAGGCGGTCCTTCTGGCTCGACAAGTTGTTGCGATACACCGAAATACTCTGGATTTCGTTGTGGAGCTGAGCCGTCCTGCGAACGACGTCGATAATACCTGATTTCTCGTCTTCCAGGTGCGCTTCCACAGACGCACACTCGACGTTCACCCGCCTAATAGCCTCCTGTACCTCGGCAATCTGACGATTTCTTTCCTCGACCATCCTCTCGCATTTGGCTAACTCGGCCTCGTACTGAGCCGAATCGGCATCAAAAACACTTCTCTGCTCCCGCAGCTTCTCGATTCGTTCCGCAGAGGAAGCCTTTCTCTGCTCCAACTCTGTCATCCTCGCCCGCAAAAACTCAATCCGCTGAACCCGCTGCTCGATCTTACTCTGCACCGATACAAGCCGGTTGCCCGCCTCGGACAGCCTGTGTTCGGTGTCTATTATCCGTTCACCCAATTCACTAACCCGGCTGTCCTGCCTGGTCACCTCTGCGGCGAGTCGCTCGAACTGTTCGCCAACCTCGTCGAGCAAACCGGTTTTCTGCTGCAACCGGCTGTCATTCCTAGCGTACTCAACCAGCGAATAATTAACCTGCAAATCCTTAAGTTTCTTTGTGTACTCCAGATAGTTTCTGGCCTTGCCCGCCTGGAGCTTAACGCTTCGCAATCTCTTGGCTACCTCTCCGAGAATGTCCGCGAGCCGCAGCAAGTTCTGTTCGGTCCGCTCGAGCTTGCGAATGGCTTCTTTCTTGTGGGCCTTGTATTTGCTTATTCCCGCCGCTTCCTCGAATATGGACCTCCTGTCCGACTTGGATGCGCTGACGAGATACTCCACCTGACCCTGTTCCAGAATCGAGTAAGCCCTCGTCCCTACGCCCGTATCCATGAACAGTTCCCGTACGTCCTTAAGTCGGCAGGTTTTGCCGTTTATCCGGTATTCACTCTCGCCGCTCTTGAATATCTTTCGCGTTATCTGCACTTCATCGGCATCTATAGGCAATTGTCTGGCCTCGCCCTGCCCCGGATTTGAGACAAAAAGACTAACCTCAGCAGCCCCTACGGGCTTCCTGCTGCTGCTGCCGCCGAATATCACATCCGCCATATGCCCGCTTCGCAGAGATTTGACACTCTGCTCACCGAGCACCCATTTGACGGCATCGACAACATTGCTCTTACCGCACCCGTTGGGTCCGACAATCGCCGTTATTGGCGAGTCAAAAACAAATTGCGTCTTGTCCGCAAAGCTCTTGAATCCATTAAGAATGATCTTTTCGAGTCTCATTTAATACCCTGTTGTCTTTCGTCCGGTAATTATTGTCACAAAGCACGCGCAGTGCCCTTTCCAGACAATACGCAGTAATCTTATCGGCCGAAGGCATCTTATTTCTTGATATTTACGCCGATTTTTGGCGGGGGACCGGCCCGAAATTCCGCCTGGACCGCACGCTTGTCACTCAACTGCTTGACAAGGGCTATCATCTGAGAATAAGAAACACCCAAACCTCCAACCGTCTCGCTGTCTTTTTCTGCCGGTTCGGCGCATAAGACCCGAATCACGGCTGCCAAATCCATCGAGGTTTTCAAGTACGCCGTCGCCACGTTACGCTTTGGGTCCCTGTGTATAACTGAGACATACCCCTGGCCCTTTTGAGAGTGGAGTATGATACTGCCGTCTTCCGATTGCACGGACAGACTGTCACTGCACAGAATAGGCGCGCCGATAAGCACAATCCGGGGCTCGCCGCTGCGATAAGCGAAGATGCTCTTATATTGACTCTGGCCCACCTGGTCCAAATAGAAACTCCGCCCGATGAATTCGCGTTTCACGGAGGGATCGTCGAGTCGCAGCAGTCTTTCAAAGGAAGCGGCCCTGATGTCGAAACTGGCATCGCCAAGCAGCCTCCTGCACACGGCAATCGCATCATTGCGACTCGCCGAAGTCGCAAGGGCTTCGATAGCATCTATCCGCAACGCAGAATCCTTACGCAGTGCTATTTCCACTAATGCCGTCAGCGACATATCGCTGCCCAGATTGAGCATGCACCTGGCGGCATGAAACCTGATCTTCTCATCCGATGAATTCAGGAGAATCCGCAGCTTACCGAGACTCTCATTACCTATAGCCTCAAGAGCGATCTCACTGGGATGCTTATCTTCCGAAATTGCAAGGTTCTTAATGTGGACCAGTACTCTCTGAGCCGTAATCTCAGGGTCCTCGGTCAGATATGTCGCCTCCACCAGAGAGATAAAACGCTGCCTCTGCCCGACATACCTCGGCGGCAGGAGCAGCTCGATCCGTCCAGGAGTCACCGCCCTTGCGATTCCAATGCCGAATCGCTCGTTTATGCGATTGCGAACGTTCCCGGCCATTGCGAAGTCAGGCTTGTCGAGTACGAGGCTCATTCTGTACTCTTGAGACGTCTCTGCGCCTCCAAGTACATAGCCGGTTTTTCTGCTCATTGCCAGGTCGCCGAGCTGGTCGGTGAAGATTGGCCCGGCCGCCCTTCCGACAACTCCGGTGCCGGCTGCCAGCCCCCCGGCCACTCTCAATTCCGCTCCGTACAGCCAGCCGCCTTCCAGGCTTGTGGTCTGCGTTCCCTTCAGGGCGCTGACCAGCACGTCGAAACCCTTCGTCGTCGAACCCATGGACGGAACCTCACCGACCACATGAACGACAGCCGTATTATAGCTGTTGATAAGCTTCTCGACGTTTATCTTCTGATCGGGCACTTGTTTCAATATGTACCGCTTCAGGTACGCTCTCAACGAAGGCGGACATTCAAGCGAGCCTGTGCCTCGCAAGCCCCCAACAAGCCCGTAACCCTCCACTACAGCCGACTCGGGCGAGTATATCTTGGCCAGCGACCCTATCGTAGGACCTAAATCGCTTGGGCCGGCAAGCAGTTTCGACCTCCCTGCCGAGCGCCCCGTATCTTCGCAGCCCCCTGCCAGACCGACGACAAACACTATCCCCATCACGTAAACTGAATTGAAATTGATAGTCTTCATAAGGCCAGATTCCTCGAATTTGATTGTAGCATCTTCCCCGCAAGCAGCGGGGCCTGCCACCACCGACCAACCGCTGAAATTACCCCGCAGCACCGTATTCGTCAAGGTTATTTGCCCCGAAAACCTGATTCTTGCCGGAAATTCGGTGTCCCTACAGCCGCTTAAGCGCACTCGCTGCCTATCATCTGGCAAATGACGGTCCGCGTTCTCGCACGGGTATCGAAATCCACCAGAATTATCTGCTGCCAAGTGCCCAGCGTGAGCCTGCCGTCAACTACCGGCACACTCAACGACGGCCCCAGCAGTGAGGCTCGAACGTGCGAATGCCCGTTGTCGTCGTGCCAGGTCTCTTCGTGTTCGTAGCGTCCCTCTTGTGGGGCAATCTTCTCGAAAGCCGCTTTAAGGTCGTGGTTGACCAGGCCCGGCTCGAATTCCGTCGTCGTGATACCCGCAGTCGAGCCGACGCTAAAAACCGTAACCGTACCCTCGACAAGGCCAGCCTGGTCAACCGCTTCACTGACTCGCCCGGTAATGTCAACTACGTCGCAGTTGCCTTTCGTCCGTATCCTTATCTCTTGCGTATTAACCATTTACAGTAATCCCAGTTCTCAGCAGACATAGGCCGAACCCTCGCCGGCAGTCCCATAATTGTAGTCGCCGGGGCGGTTGGTGTCAAACCGGGATTCTCGGTCCGATATATCATGCTCTACTAAAGGAATCACGAGCAGATACACGGTGACAAAAAAAATCTTTGTATGTTCCTCTGTAACACATCCTGAATATACCCGATAAACATACGCGAGCTACAAATTAAGAGCATGAGGTATCCTACTATGGCCTACCACTCTCACCTCTTAGAAGAACGTTCTTCGAGCACAAGATTTCGACTGTTTTGCGGTCTTCCGGTCTTGCTTTGCCTGGCCGCAAACGCATTCGCTCTGGTCGAACACAAGGATCCGAACGACCAGGCAGACCTGTTCGACATGTCTATTGAGGAGCTTCTTGAAATAGAGATATCCGTTGCTTCCAAAGTGCCCGAAAGGCAGATCGAAGCGCCGGGTATCGTCACGGTCGTTCCAAGAAGCGAAATCGAGATTTATGGAGACAGG
>JAFGCD010000079.1 GCA_016932835.1 Sedimentisphaerales bacterium | reverse complement strand
TCAAGAATAATTTCGCGTATAAATCGGTTTATCCGCACATAACATACACCTGCAATTCTTTTCAAACAGGCCCTTGCAGATTGTCGGCGTTCCAGCTATATTTAATAGTTTGACAGAATGAGGCCTTGAATGCGATGAAAGGGGCTTTTTGTTTGATATTTGCGCATGGATCGCAATAATCCGGGAAGAATGAATGATTTGGGGGCGTTTTTTTCAAAAAAAATGTTTTGTCAGACGTCTAAGATTGTGAGTTTTTGCGATTGAAAGGAATAGGTATGAAACTCGACAGGAAGTTGAATATGGGTATGGTTGGCGGCGGACCGGGAGCCTTCATAGGCGAGGTGCATCGCAAGGCCGCACGCATGGATGGAAAGATCCAACTGGTATCCGGCGCGTTCGATATCAATCCGCGCAAATCGAAGCAGCAGGGGAGAGAACTGATGCTGCCCTCAAAAAGAGTCTATCGCAACTACCAGGAAATGATCGAGAAGGAACTGAAGCTGCCCGACGGTGAGAGGATCGATTTTGTCGCCGTCACGACACCGAACAACTGGCATTTTCCGATTGCGAAGGATTTTCTGGAGGCAGGCTTCCATGTAATGTGCGAAAAGCCGATGACCTTCAACGTCACCGAGGCAAAGCAGCTCAAAAAAATCGTCAAGAGCTCGCGGAAGGTTTTCGGGCTGATGCACAACTACACCGGCTACCCGATGGTCAAACTGGCAAGAGACCTCGTGCGCAAAGGCGACATCGGTAATGTGCGCAAGATCGTTGTTCAGTATCCGCAGGGCTGGCTGGCCACCGCGATCGAGAAGACGGGGCAGCAGCAGGCTTCATGGAGGACCGACCCAAAGCAGAGCGGAGGAGCCGGCTGTATGGGTGACATCGGCACTCACGCCGAGAATCTTTCCGAATATATCACCGGCCTGAAGATCAAAGAGATCTGCGCCGATTTGAGCATTTTCGTCAAGGGGCGCAAGCTCGACGACGACGGCAATTGCCTGCTTCGGTTCAACAACGGCGCCAGAGGGGTGCTTCATGCGAGCCAGATATCCATCGGCGAAGAGAATAATCTCGCCATCTGGATCTACGGCGAAGACAAGTCCCTCGAATGGCACCAGGAGCATCCGAATTACCTCTATGTCAAGGTGCCGAACGGTCCGGTTCAGGTTTGGCGCAGAGGAAATGATTATATCGGCGCCGCAAGTCCGGCTGCGGCTCGGGCTACGCGACTGCCATCGGGCCACCCGGAGGCATTCTTCGAGGCCTTCGCAAACAATTATGTGAACTTCGCAGATACCGTTCGGGCAAAGATAACCAGAACCAAGCCCGATCCCCTCGCGCTGGACTTTCCCGACGTTAATGACGGGCTGCGAGGAATGCTCTTCATCGAAACGGTACTGGCCAGCACCAAGAGCAACAGGAAGTGGACCGCGTTCAAGAAATAGTATAAGGAGTAAAAGAAGGCGAAAGGGCTGTCATCGAGGGCTGCCTCGCCTGTGACGATTCCTAATTTGATTGTCCCCGGGGCCCTGGCGTCTCGTCGGATGCAATGTTGGAGGAATGAAACTTTTTCGAAAGGAACTATTTATGAAGAGTAATTCAAATCAAGGTATGGCCGGGGTTTCTCGCAGGGACTTCATCAAGGCCTCTGCCGCACTGGCCGCTGCCGGGATCGGAACGAGCAGGCTTTATGCCGCCGGTTCCGACAAAATCCGCGTCGGGCTGATCGGCTGCGGAGGTCGGGGTAACGGCGCTCTGGATAACCACCTCGCTGCGTGCAAGCACATCGGCAAAGACGCACAGGTTGTCGCCACGGCGGACTGGTTCAAGGGTAGGGCCGAAGGAACGGGAAAAAGGCACGGGGTTCCGGCTGAAAAATGCTTCGCCGGAGCGACCGCCTACAAGGATCTGCTGGCGACCGACGTCGATGTGGTTCTGATTGCAACGTCGCCGAACTTCCGTCCGGTGCACTTCGAGGCGGCGGTCAACGCGGGCAAAAACGTATTTATGGAGAAGCCCGTTGCAGTCGATCCGCCGGGGGCAAGGAGAATTATCGCCTCGGGCGAAGTCGCAAAGGACAAAGGACTGGCAGTGGTGGCCGGAACCCAAAGACGTCACGAGAGAGGCTATCAACGCCAGGCTTACGAGATCGAGAACGGCGCAAAGGGCAAAATCACCGGCGGCCGAGTCTCCTGGTGCGGCGGAGCGCTTTGGTTCCAGAGGCAGAACGAGAATGAGAGCGACGCCGACTACATGATTCGCAACTGGGTAAGCTTTACGGAGATGTCCGGCGATCACATCGTCGAGCAGCACGTCCATAACCTCGACGTGGCAAACTGGTTCATCGGGCGTCCCCCCGTCACTGCCCTTGGCTTCGGCGGCCGCGCCCGCCGCAAGACAGGCAACCAGTTCGACTTCCACAGTGTCGATTTCGACTGGGGCGATGGAGTGCACATCCACAGTATGTGCCGACAAATCAACGGCACCCACGGCGGCGTCTGGGAGAACTTCGTTTACAGCGGCAGCGACAAGAAGGTCGATGTCCCCGATTTCGAAGAGCATGGCGGACCGTATGTCCAGGAGCATGTGGACCTACTGAGAAGCATTCTCGCGGGCAAGCCCCTCAACGAGGCCAGAAACGTCGCTATATCAACCATGACCGCTATCATGGGCCGTATCGCCACATACACCGGCGTAACCGTCAAATGGGACGACCTTATCAAGAACAAGGACTCCAGATGGTACAATCTTACCCTGAAACCGACTGCTGAAGACTTCGAGAAGGGCCCGGTAACGGCTCCCGAAGACGACGTTTGTGCGATTCCGGGCAAGGACTAACCGCAAAATATTGTCCGGTCGTGATCCCGCCGGCAGGAACGCCGAGCGGATTTACCGACGGGCGGTGTTAACAGGCTGATAAAAAAGTCGCGTCTTAATCGACGCGACTTTTTTTGTTGGTCTATTCGGCTCGACCGGTTGCTCAATTTCGCCTGTGAGCAGTGTGTATTCTACTTTATCTCAATAATCTCAGTAAACTTAATCAGTGCCCCGCCTGTTGCCGGGTGCGGCGATATTGCGCCGACCAGCCCGACCTTCTTGTCCACCAACTTGTCGTAATCCGTAGTCACCGCATCGGTTGCGGGGCGGGCATAACAGACGGTCTTTCCCGAATCACCCACTATCCGATAGTGCTTCAACTGCGGCTCGGAGCTGTAGATATTCGAGGTTTTGAGCGTCCCGACCACCGCAAAACGCCCGAGATTCTTGACCTGCGCCAAGCGGGTCGTCCGAGCGGCTTTAATTCGGTCCTGGGTCGTTTTGAACTGCTTATTCTGGAGTTCAAGCTCTCTGGAGACAGCCAGAGCCAGTTCGTAACGTTCTATCTGCTTGAGCACGTATTCGCAGTAGCGGGCGACTTTGCCGGCGTCCTTGTCGGCGGCGATTTCTTTCAAGGCCTTGCTGATCGCCGAGTAATCCTGCTTGCCGACCGGCTTGGCGCGTTCGGCAAGTATCTGCTTCTGCAGTTCCTTGTATTCGGCAAGCCTCTTGGCCTCGGCAGAAGGCTCAACCACAACAACCGGAGGAACGTTGACATCGACGGCGACCACTGCATTGACGTCCGCGGGCTTGTTCGGCTCGACGACGACCACCACCGGGCTTGTCGAGTCGGTCGAGGGCACGGTGAAGTTAGTGCTCACCCATAAATAAGCGCCCGTGGGAGGGCCGATCTTGTAATAGTTGTCCTTCTGCTCGCCGAGGAGTTTTACCTTTTCCCCTTTGTCCAGCTTGAGCTGCAGGGTCGAGTGGATCGGCTTGACCAGATCGGAACCGGCATAGACACGGACCTGGTCGCCGGTGACAATTCCTGTGCCTGGATTGTCCGGGTCGATAGTCACATATGGCGTATATATCCATGAGAAGCTGCCGAGAGGCGGAACAATGCAGGACCAACTGAACTGCCTGGAGACAATTTTGACTTTATCACCCTTGTTCAGCTTGCCGCAGTTGTAGTAATTTGTCCCTGGGCCCGAGCGAACGTAAACGTCGTCGGCGGTGATTTCGGCCATGTACGGCAGAGAAGGGGTGGTCACGGCGTTCGCATCAGCCGGCGCCGCTGCTGAAAGTGCCGGTCGAGCAAAGCCGACCGACAAAATGAGCGTTAATGCCGATATGATGAGGATTCTTGTGTATGATTTCATTTTTCTATCTCCCAAAAAGAGATTCCTGCCTAAATCCGAATAGCGGCAAACCACCTGAGCATGCTCACACGCCACCCTAAATTAGCACCGGATGTTATGACTGTCAACCACTTTTTAGCGCATCTAATCACCCGGAATCTCTCCCCGCTGAACGATTGACTATAGCTGTGTTATCTATTATGATTGTTGCGTGTTCCAAAAAGCGGCTTGAGCAGCGGTTCGGCCGGCCAAAGCAGGAGCAAGAACGATGAAAAAGCAGACGCCCAGAATACAGCAGCGTATTACTCGCCGGCAGATTCTCGCCGGGTCGCTCGCAGCCGGGGCAACGGCCGCCCTGCTCGGGCGGACAATTGTCCCCAAAACCGTATTCGGCGCCGAGTCGCCCGGCAGCCGCATTACAGTCGGCATGATCGGCATGGGGCGTCAGGCCTACTACTCGAATGTGAAAACACTCCTTTCGTTCGCCGACGTCCAGGTCGTCGCCGTCAACGATGTTGACTCCTGGCGGCTGGACAACGCCGCCAAGGCCGTCGAAAAACACTACGCCGCCGCGACGACCGCCGGAACATTCAAGGGCTGTTCGGCATACAAGGGCTTCCGCGAGATACTCGATCGCCCCGACATCGACGCGGTAATGATCTCTACGCCGGACCATTGGCACGTCCCGATGGCTGTGGCTGCGGCAAGGGCCGGCAAAGATATCTGCTGTGAAAAGCCGCTGACCCTGAGCATCGCCGAGGGACGCGCCCTGAGCGATACCGTTGCCAGGTATGGAAGGGTTTTCAGAACCGACAGTGAATTCCGCTCGCACGAATGTTTCCGGAAGACCTGCGAACTCGTTCTAAACGGCAAGATCGGCAAACTGCACACCATTCGAACGGGCGTACCGGCAGGAGACATCGCCGGAAGCATTCAGGAGCCGATGCCGATACCGTCTGAGCTGGATTACGATTTTTGGCTGGGTCCTGCACCGCAGGCTCCGTACACAACCGAGCGGGTACATCCGCGAAAGAGTTACGACCGCCCCGGCTGGATGCGGGTCCGTGACTACTGCGAAGGAATGATCACAAACTGGGGGGCACACCTCAACGACATCGCGCAGTGGGGCAACGGCACAGAACGCACCGGGCCGGTGGAAGTCGAAGGAACCGGCAGATATCCGGCAGACGGGCTTTGGAACGTACTGCTGAGTTTTAGTGTTCGCTACAAGTTCGCCAACGGCGTGCAGATGTTCTACGGTATCAGCCGGCCTTATGTCAGATTCGAAGGAACCGAAGGTTGGATAGAAGCCGACTACAACAAGCGAACTATAACGGCCGAGCCGCTTTCGATACTGAAATCGAAGATAGGCCCGGATGACATTCACTTGCCGCTCAAGAACGAGAAAAGAGACTTTATCGACGCCGTAAAGACCCGCAGCCGGACCCTCGCCGACGCCGAAGTCGGCCACCGCACAACCTCTTTATGCCAGTTGGGGCATATCGCTATACAAACGGGCATGAAATTGAAGTGGGACCCCGACGCCGAAAAATTTACCAACAGTGAAACCGCCAACCGCCTGCTGAGACGGCCGATGAGAAGCCCGTGGGGGTTGTAAGAACGATAACCAAATACGAATTACCGATTTCAGGAAGATATCCGAAATGAAGAATGAGCACAAATCCACACGCAGAGAATTCCTCAAGAGCACCGCCGCTGCAAGTGCCGCTTTGGCGCTGCCTGCTATTGTTCCGCCCTGTGTCTTCGGGGCCAACCCGCCAAGCGAGCAAATCACTATCGGGTGTATCGGGACCGGAAGGATGGGCAACGGCGACCTTGGAGAATCACTCGGATTCAAGCAGGTCCGCGTCATTGCCGTCTGCGACGTTGACTCCAACAGGGCCAAAGCCGCCAAAGACCGCGTCGAGAGCCACTACGCCGCCGCGACGACGGACGGGCAATACAAAGGCTGTGCTCAATACCGAAACTATCGAGACTTGATCGCGCGGAGCGATATAGACATGGTCCAGATAGCGACGCCCGATCACTGGCACGCACTGCCGGCCATCGCAGCGGCCAGGGCAGGCAAGGATATCTTCCTCCAGAAGCCCATGAGCCTCACAATCGAAGAAGGCAGGGCACTGAGTGACACCGTCCGACGATACGGACGAATCTTCCAGATCGGAAGCCAGCAGCGCTCGGATTCCAGATTCAGGCAGGCGTGCGAACTCGTAAGAAACGGAAGGATAGGGCAGCTCCAAACCATCAAGGTCGGCTTCGGAACCGATCCGGGAACAACGCCCACAGCGCCGATGCCCGTCCCGCCCGAACTCGATTACGACTTCTGGCTCGGCCCGGCCCCTTGGGCGCCCTACACAGAAAAGAGAGTCCATCCAAGAGAAGGATTCGACAGACCGGGATGGCTCAGAATCGCCGACTACGGCGCAGGGATGATCACAGGCTGGGGCAGCCATCACAACGATATCGCTCAATGGGCGATGGGAACCGAATACACCGGACCCGTCGAAATCGAGGGCCGCGCGGAGTTCCCGAAAGACGGGCTCTGGGACGTACACGGCAAATTCAACATCACGTACAAATACGCCTCCGGAGTCATAATGACCTGCGCCGACAATTCCGAAAATAAGCAGGGAGTGCTGTTCGAAGGAACACAAGGCTGGGTTTATGTCCGGCGCGGGCACATCGACGCAAACCCGAAATCGCTTCTGACCTCAGCTATCGGCCCCGACGAAACGCTCCTTTACAAGAGCACGAACCACAAAGGCAACCTTTTCGAGTGCATCAAATCCCGAAAACAAACCATCGCACCGGCGGAGGTCGCCCACCGCTCATGCAGCGTGTGCCTGCTCGGAGATATAGCGATGAGAACAGGCAGAAAGCTGAAATGGGACCCGCAAGCCGAACGATTTATCGGCGACGACGATGCGAACAAGCTCCTCTCGAAACCGATGAGAAGCCCCTGGAGCATATAGGAACGGCGATCTGCCGTCGGAGCGAAATTATGACTCGACATAACATACCGCTTGAAGCTGCGAAGTTGGCAGTGATTCTTTGTGTGTTCGGATGCACGGCAAACAGCGCAGAGCAAACGCTGAACGCAAGGATCGAAAAAGACAAGGTCGTCGTCACAATCGAAGGCAAGGTCTTCACCTGCTACAAGTTCAGCAACTCGCAGAAGTACCCCTACTTCTGGCCCGTTAACGGGCCGGCTTCCGGCAAATCCGTCACCACCGAGACATCCGAGCCTTACCCCCACCATCACTCTCTGTTCTTCGGATGCGACCGGGTAAACGGTGCAAACTTCTGGCAGGACACCAACGAAAGAGGACAAATCATTTCCGAAGGTCCTGAAATCATCCAGGCAAAAGGATTGAAAATAACTTTCTCGGATGAATGCCTCTGGCGTCAAGGCGGCGCTGAGCCTGTTATCCGCGACGTCAGGCGAGTGACCATAGCCGCCCCGACGGAAGAGACCCGATTGATCGATTTCGATATTACCCTCGAACCGCTCACGGATATCACCATACTCAATACTAATCACTCCCTGTTCTCGGCCCGCGTCGTACCGGAACTCAGTGTCAAATCGGGAGGAACATTAGTCAACGCCGAGGGCAAGACCGCAGAGAAAGACACTTTCGGCGTAACCTCTCCGTGGTGCGACTACTTCGGCTCGCGCGACGGCGTCACGGAAGGAATTGCAATCCTCCAGAACCCTGATAATCGGTGGTTCCCATGCAAATGGTTCACACGCGATTACGGCTTCTTCTCTCCGACTCCCATGAACTGGCTCGAAAACGGCAAACTGGAACTGCCGAAAGGAGAAAAGCTGAGGCTGCGTTACCGCGCAATAGTCCACTCAGGAGATACCCGCAGCGCCCGGATAGACTCGCTCTTCAACCAGTATAGACACGGCACGGGGCGCAAAATCCCGTAGTATCCACAATGGATTTTCCCGGAATATCCCCTATACCGGCCCCTCTGAATAGCCCTTCTTCGCAATTTAACTTGACTTTTTACTCGAAATCCACTACGATAAAACAGGACAGGGTCGGCGGCTTCAGGCACAGTGACACCATGTGAAAACCACTACGTCGCTGCATGGCGCCCGGATATATTGAAGTGAGGGTCGGCAAATGAAAGACCTGATTGCAAGAATGGCCCGGGAAGGCTACGATCTCGGATTGCCGGGCGGTATGGAGATATCAGACCACGCAATAGAGGCCGAACTCTGTACGAACAGTATCTGCGAAAAATGCGGACGCAACGGCCTCGAGTACGTCACATTTGTCGATCACACGTCACAAGATTTCAGGGCCTTCAGCTACTGCCCCGATTGCGCCAACGCCGAGGAACTCTAATCGACCTTCTCGACCGGACGATAAAGCTCGCCAAGCCACCACCGGTCATTCGGTTTCACGCCACGCTGCACGACCCATACCTCCTGGCGGGATTTCGCTCGGTTCGCAAAAGCATAGAAGGGAATCGCCGTAAAGCCCTTCCCCGTCGCACTCTGGCCCCTGACAATCGTAATCCCCCCTAACATGTCCGGCTTGTGCTCAACCCCGAATTGAGGGTCGGCGCCAAGCTCGATATCCACATCGCCGTCGTTGTCGAGCCCCTCGAAGCCATAGACAATCGGCCCGCGCTGCAGAGCTACCTTCCCCACGCAGCTTTTGACATTCGGATGCGCCTCTATGCGAACGACAGGCATCTCCATATTCAGTTCTATCGAATCGTCCCGGTGCCAGACCCTATCCAGGATTATATATCCCTTCTCACCGACCGGTATCGGCTCGACGGCCTTGCCGTTCAACTTCAATTCGGCCTTTCGGCACCATCCCGGCATCCGCAGGTGAACCGAGAAACGCCCCGCAGAAGCATCTTTTACGCCGATTTTAACGCGTCCGTCCCACGGATAGTCGGTTTTCATCGTTAACTCGACGCCGCCCCGCTTCAAAGGGACAACGCACCGCCCGCCAACATACAAATTGACGTAGATATCGTCTTCGCTGTATCCGTACGCATAACGACCGACCTGGAACAGCGTCCGCGACAGATTCGGCGGACAACACACCCAGGAATTGTAACGGGGATTGTCCTTGTCACTCAAAGGATTCTGATAATAGCTTGTCGTCCCGTTCAGAGATATGCCGTGGAGAATCGCATTGTAAAGAACGCGTTCGAGCACATCGCCGCACTCGGCCCTGCCCTCGAGCATGAACATCCTCTGGGCGAAATCCGCCAGTCCGCATGCCCCGCATGACTCGCAGTAGCCGTCGTTAGGCAGCTCGTAATCCTCCCCGAACGCCTCGTGCTCTTTGCGAGGCCCGATACTGCCCGTAATATACATCCGCCGCAATGTCACGCTATCCCAGAATCGATTTGAGGCAAGGCGATAGTCGCAATCGCCGGTTTCAACGGCGAGATCGGCAACACCGGTAGCAAAGAAAATCGCGCGTACGGCATGGCCGTCCAGCGACTTCTGCTGCCGTAAGGGCGCTTCATCCTGGAAATAGGCGCGCGGCGTCGGCCCGGCGGGCTTGACCTTGCCTTGCCCTCGCCACTCCACAAAGGCCTTGGCCAGATCCAGGAATCGCTTGTCGGGCACTACGCGATAAAGCTCGACCAGCGCCATCTCCAGTTCGGCGTGCCCGCAAAATCCCGGCACGCCCTTCGGCCCCAGGAACTCCTCATAAGCCTGCCTTGCCGCCCTGCACGCAATATCCAGAAACGCTTTTTTGCCGGTATTCGCATAATACTCGACAGCGGCTTCGATCATGTGCCCCAGGACATAGCCGTCGTGCGAGCCGTCGAGAAAGTCCCTATCCCAGGCCGGCTTGCCGGAATTGGTGATATAGGCATGGACGTAGCCGTCCGGCCGCTGCGCCCCGGCAATAAGAACGATTATCTCGTCCATCCGTTTCTCTAACTCCGCATCGGCAAACATCCCCAGGCTGTGCCCGCAAGTTTCCATGAACTTGTAAAGATTCGCCTCTCCCCAGGTCCCGTTCAAATCGCCCTGCACCTTAATCCCGTTGGCATGCTTGAGCGCGCGCAGATCCCACCCCATATACTGCCACGAATGAGGAATAGTCCCGGCTTTGTAAACAGCGAGTTTCTTCCCCCAGAATAATCCGTCAACCTTGATATTCTTGACAGGGACAAGTCCAATCCGCTCGGCGGCGCCGGCCTGGCCGGAACCGCAAACACCAAGCAGAACCACTGCGACAACAATCAGCAATTTCACCTTCTCGCCAAATACTCGAACCATTCTCACACCTCAGAAAGCCAGACTCAATACCAGACCCGGTTCTCGCCCGGTCCACAGGGCAAAAACTCCCTGTATGCCTGAGCAATCCTACTGCGCAGCCAACAGGAAATACAAGGTCAAACCAATGGAAGGAAAGATAAGGCTCGGCGCCTTTTGTGATTCCCCCGGTCCTGTGTTTGCCTCCGCCCGGCGTGAGCATCGCTTTGGTGCCGGCCCGATGCAGATGAAGTATCCGGCGCTAAGCCTGTAGAACTGCGACAGGCGCTTCGGTCTCTTTACCCTGACTGCCGACTTCGTCGCTGCCGTCGATGAGACTCAACACACTGAATACCGTAACCATTCCCAGGACCCGCCCCTGCTCATCCACAACGGGCAGGCAGCGATTCCTGAACCGCCTCATCTCGGCCACAGCCACCTCGACAGAAGTATCCGGCCTGACAGTCCGAACCGGCCGGCTCATTATCCATTTCACCCGCAGTTTGAGGGTGGCGTCATCCAGAGGACGCCGCCACTTCGAAAACGCGGGACGCAGATAAGGACTCATCGCGCCGGCTATCGTGCTGGTCGATATGATGCCCTCGACTTTACCATCGTCACCGGCAACGATGTACCCGACGTTGCTCTGCTGCATTTTCGCGAGAGCCTGTTCGACACTGTCCTCAGGACTGCACCACACAACCTCACGATCCATTATCTCTTCAACACGCGTATCGGCCCCTCTTTTGAATGCGCCGCCGCCGACGGAAACCGCCGAAACCGGCTCTGGTTCCTGCACCGACACACCGGGCTCTTCGCCTTGTTCGGAAGTCTGCTCATCGACTTCCACAACCTCAGCAGCCTTATCTTCGTCATCCACGGCGTCTTCGGCCGATTCGGTTTGGTTCTCGTTCTCCGGCTCGGTCTCGCCGGATTTCGCATCCTCTTGCGATTCTACGTCCGACTCGGCATCAGAAACATCGAATTCCGCAGCCTCAGCCTTAAATGCGCCGGCAGCAATACCCTTCGGCAGGATAAGGCTGCAATAAAAAGACGGGTATGAGGCAATTGTCATCTCGTACAGAAGAGACTCGTATTCTACATCACTCTGCAACCCTGCCTCAGCCAGCAACTCGTCCCACGAATTTCCGAGAAACGTCCAGCTCTGTGAGAAGCTTGCAGAATTCTCGGTATTCTCGAGGAAAACCCGCTGCCAGGATCCTAACAGCAGGTTACCCATTTCCTGAATCGCGTCGGTCATACCTTGAATATCAGTAATCGATCCGCGTTCTATTTCCGAACGAACGGTCTCCTCCGGAAGCATTAGTATTACCCCCGAGAGAATGGACAGACCAGAATGATCGAAAACCAACTGAAGTCTGCCGTCCAGGAGACCCTTTGCATCGACGGCGATTGCCGCTGTCGGCCCCTTGAAACGCTCCGCAATTTTATCCGGGCCCGCCGCCCCGCTCTCGGCGCACCTGCACTGCGAAGATATTCCGAACATCGTGGAAATGTCCTCGCAGAATACTTCGAACCCCCGACTCAGAAGCTCCGGCCCCCGTAACTCAACTTCAGCGTCAACTCCAGCCATTTATACTATCCGAACATATTACGTTCTGTGCCTGATACTTTCGCCGACCTCCATACAAAGCAGGCCGCTCGATTACATCGACCCTTAGGCGAAATCACGACGCCTGCGCCATCAAGCCCAGCTTTTCCATCTCCGAGTACAGCCGCTTTCTGCCCACAGGCTTGACAATATAGGCCTGGCAACCGGTCTCGAACGCCTTCTTGACATTATCAGAATCATCCATTGCGGTTGTCATAATGACCTTCGCACCGTTCTCGCGCTTCGCACCACGATCCTTTTCCATTTTCCGAATGGCAGTGAGCGCCTCCTGGCCGTTCATCCGCGGCATCATAATGTCAAGGCATATCAAATCATAGGGCTGCTCGGCTTCAAGAGAACTCTCAACGGCCTCGACGGCTTCCAGGCCGTTCGCCGCCATCGAACACTCCGCATAAGAACGAAGGTAATACCGAAGCAATTCACGAGCCGTTAAGTCGTCTTCAACTATCAAACATCTCATTGTACTATCCTCTCTACAATAGGCACTTCTTATCAACTCTGCATCAAATCGGGCACATCCTTGTTCTGTTGTTCTTTCACCCTGAGGATCCAGTCAGGCGACGATACAAAACCGACAAGCCGCTCGAATTCTTTTTTCATCTGTTCAAACAGAACCGCCGCATCGGAGAGATCGCACTCGCCGGCGTTCTGCTCCAGCCGCCTGGCCAGAGAAGACAGGCTCCGGGCGCCAACCGTCATGGAAGAACCCTTAATCGCGTGAGCACCGCTGCGAATCCTCTCCAAATCTCCGGTCTCAACCGCCTCGCCGAGTTCTTCGACCCGACTTCTATTGTCATCGACGAATACGGATACTATTTCCTCGGCCAGGGACTCGTCTCCGGTACGATCCATAAGCTCGCGCCATTCAATAACAGCCTGGCCGCCATCACCCTGCTCACTGCCCTCGATGCAAATCTGTGTCATGGCGGCAATCTCACCGCCGACAGAATCAATATCCTGCGACAAAATTCTATGGCTGTCCGACAAATACCTGGAAAGAACCTCCAGAAGCACAACGCGATCTATAGGCTTGGTGATATAGTCACTGCACCCGCACGCCAGGCATTTCTCAGCATCGCCCTTCATCGCATTGGCCGTCAATGCCACAATACCGGCCGTAACGCCGCGCTCACGCAGAACCTTAGTCGCATCATATCCGTTCATATTGGGCATCTGCATATCCATCAATATAAGATCGAAAGCCTGCTCCGAAGCCAGAGTCACCGCCTCGACGCCGTCCTCGGCAATCGTAACCTCCAGACCCAGTTGTTCCAGGAGAATGCGGACCAGAAGTTGGTTGCTCTTGCTGTCTTCTGCAACAAGAACCGCACCACTAAGATCCGGAATTTTGCCCTCGTTTTCGGAGTTCATCACCCGTCGGTCGGCCCCACTGCGAAGATTCGACGCCTTGCCATCTTCGGAATTTGCCATGCGCCGGTCGGTCCCGCTGCGAAGATCGGATGTTTTGCCCTGTTCAAAACTTCTCATTCGCCGGTCGGATACGCCCCGAACCTCGTATCCGGCCAGCGGAGGCTGGGAGCTGACATCGACATTCGTCGGGATCCTCAGCGAAAACACGGAGCCTTTCCCGGATTTGCTCTCGACTGTCACCTCTCCGGACAACAGGTTTACAAGCTCTTTCGTAATCAACAATCCAAGGCCGGAGCCGCTGCAGCCCGGTCTGCCGCAACTTTCACTGTGAACCTTACTCTCGAATATTACCTTGCACTTCTCGCTGGTCAGGCCGATTCCCGTATCCTCGACGTCAAAACGGATGCAGGAGACCCCCTCGACATCCTCGCAGGAAACGTTCACATAGACATGGCCGGCCTCGGTGAACCTGATGGCATTGTCGATCAGGTACCCCAGGCATTGACGCACACGAGCACCGTCGGTCCGTATTTCCGCGGGCAGACTGCTACACTGGAGAAATCCGAATTCCAAATCTTTTGCTTTCGCCCGCGAGCGCATCGACGATTCAACCACCGCAAAGAGCCGTTCCAGCGAACAGGCCGATATCTCAACCTCAAGACTATTCTCCTCCAGCATAGAGTAGTCCAGAAGATCGTTTATCAACTCAAGCAGTCCTTCCGCGCTCTCTCGGATGATTTCGACGTGCTGTTTCTGCTCCTCCGAGAGTTCCCCTTCGGCCAGCACCTCGCTAAAACCGATAATAGCGTTCATCGGCGTTCGCATTTTGTGCCCAACGCTGGAAATGAGCTGGCTCTTGCCGGAAGACACCGGACTCTTATTTAGAGTCTGGTTTTTTGGGGGTTCGCAAGCAGTGGCATCCATCTGACATTTCCTCGCAATATCTCAGAATTGTGAATAATAAACTGCCCCGGCCGAACAGAGGCTGTCCGTCCGTGAGCACCTGCATAATCATGCGACTCCTTACATACCTTCGCCTGACAATCAAGCAGTATTACCCTGGGAAAGACACAGAATCACGGGAAACAATACCGACTGCCGTCCACCCGGCCAGGACTTCTCGGGAACACAGCCAATGTGTAGGCAGCGGTATCATTTCCCAACACATCTCAGAGTACGGACCGACTCGAATCGCTCGGATTTGACAGGACCTTTCACAATTTGAGGGTTCGGCCGTACCTTCAGACAAGATAATGATGCCTTTTCAGGTTACTTATTCGGTTGTCAGAGAATCCGACTCACCTGTAATAAACTCCTCGGTATGTATCCGGTAACCCGCGTTAAAAACACCGCTCTCAAACTTGGACACAACACTATAGAATCGGCTGTCGGGGTGAATCTGTTAATCGGAACTGTTCTGGCTTAATCAAGTTTTTTACCGGGAAAATCCGGTAAAACCTCGCAAATTGCCGGCATATCCCAGGTTTTTCCTGGGTTCGTCCCGCCGGGCAGGCAATAAGACGCTTGCCGGGTGTGTAATCGGGGATCCGAACAACGTCTTTCAATCAGAAAGCGTACTGCTTGCCGGGCTGCTGCAGAGGGAAGGCTAAGCACCCAGGGCCGAAGCATTCGTCGGTGGTGAATCGGTGAAGAGTGGCAGGACCTTGTCCGGGCCGAAGACAATATGCGATCAGACAACTATACAACGGCGGGCGGCCAAGGACGCAGATGGAGCCGGCGGAAAGACGCCCGGCTGGGAATGGTTGGAGAACAACCAGGATGTGATATGACGTAAACGGACAGGAAGGAGAACGGTCCAGGCCTGCCGGCCCGAACATTAATATACCCGCCGGATCCGCAGTTCAGACGAAGGGCTCAACTCTGAATCATCCGACGCAGACACGCCGGAGCGACTCGCCGCGTCGGAAGTGAGCCGCGTTCAAATCTCGGAATCCATGATCGGCATAACAACGCCGCCGGCGGATTCGCCCAGAAGCTTGCTGACATCAGCCATGAATCTCAGCAAGAGCGCTACCTTGTTCTTGACATGGATTCTTCGGTAGATGTTTTTGATATGGGTCTTGACGGTTCCCTGTCTTATTTTAAGGGTTTCTGCTATTTCCTTGTTAGTCAGGCCATGGCAGACAAGCTTAGCCACCTCGAGCTCTCTGGGGCTGATATGGTACCGTCTCTGGATGTACGACCAGTGCTTATCGTCAAGCAATATCACTTGCGGACGCGCATAGGGAGAGTCCGCTTTTTCCGCACTGTCGGTGACTGCTTTTGGAAATTGCTGCATCATTAACCTCCTTCTTTCGAAAGCTCTCCGAGCAGATGTTTTGCTTCGGCCAGGTCTTCTGCCGATAATCCCCCTAACTTGTCATTCAAACGCAAAGCTCTGTTCAGGTTTTCAATCGCAGTATCTTTTTCGCCGATCTTGGCCAAAACTCTTCCGAGGTGGAAACATACCGCCGTCACTGCTGCTGTTTCTTCGGGGTATAACTTGAGACAGTCGGAGAAATCCTGCACAGCATTGTCGAATTTCCCCATTCGGTAGTATGCAACGCCGCGTGTATCAATCAAATCGATGTAGTTTGGCGCCAATTTCAGGCCCCTCTGAGCAAGCTCGACCGCCTCGGCGTGCTTGCCCTGGTGCTCACAGAGAATCCAGGCCAGATTGTTCATAGGGACAACACTATCGGGCCTTAACTCGATGACGCGCCGGTAGAACTCAGCCGCCTCATCGTTGCGCTGCTGGGTTTGCATGAGAACCGCAAGGCTGGCCGCCACTTCGACATTGTCGGCATGATCCTTCAGTAGTATCCGCAGGATGTTCTCGGCGGCCTTGGGAGCATCATCTGCCTTCGACGCCAGGATTTTGGCTACCGCCAACATGGTCTTGACATCTTCAGGATGCTTGCCGTACCAATCGACGGCAATGCCTTCGATTCGGCTCCATAAGGCATCGTCGGCAAAGACTGTCGCCTGCGAAATAATCGGCGCCGGATCGTTTGGCTCTGCGGCAAGCAAAGAATCGAATTCTTTCTGAGCTTCCGCCTTATTGCCGTTGCCGTACAGCGCGACCGCCAAACCGAGTCTGCACGTTCGCTCGAAGGAAGGGTCGCACCTGTTCAATTGCTCCCTCAGAACTTCTACGGCCTTCCCGCTCTCACCGGTTGCGATATAGGCATCAGCGAGCCGCAATGCCGAGCCTATATCGTTGGGATCCACAGACAACAACTCCTTCAGCGTAGCTATCGCCAGGAAGGGTGACTTCGAGGCCTCCGCCCTGGCTTTCAGCAGGAGCAGTGATCTATTGCGCTCATTGTGTACAAGTCCCTGCAGAACGGTGTCAATCGCTCTGGCCGTGAGCCCCTGCCTGAGC
Organism: Sedimentisphaerales bacterium; assembly: GCA_016932835.1. Classification (GTDB taxonomy): domain Bacteria; phylum Planctomycetota; class Phycisphaerae; order Sedimentisphaerales; family Anaerobacaceae; genus JAFGCD01. The sequence goes on along the minus strand of JAFGCD010000079.1, from coordinate 27,471 downwards.
AGCAGTTCCCCCAGCATTCTCCAGGCATCAGTTAATCTGGGCTGCTCTTGTGTGAGCTTTTCCAGTATCTTTATAGCGCTTTCAATAGCGGGAGCGGTCGCCTCGCCGACCAGTGCTTCCGCTTTCAGCAACCTCAAAGCACTATTGTCCGGATTGGATTCCAGGGCCCGGTCCACGATTTCCCTTGCCTTGCGGGCCTTGTCGCGTTTTCCTGATTCAAGAAAGAGAGCAACTGCGCGTCTTTGCGCCTCGACGTTGTCGGGCGCCATGGCAATAGCCTGCTCTATGTCAGATATTGCCTTTTCCTTTTCACCGATACCGTTATAGAAGCTGCTTCTCGCCATCCATATACCGACATTGTTGGAGTCGATCGATAGTGCACGGTCAAAGTCCCGGATGGCCTCATCGAACTTGCCGAGCGAAATAAACGTCCGGGCGCGAATGACATACGCCGGCGCACTCGCCGAATCCCCTATCAATTTGTTGCAAAGCCCCAGGGCCTCATCGGGCTTATTCTCACGAATATTCAACTGAATGCGGGCCACGATTGTCTGCAGCGAATTCGGGTCCTTTGCCTGCAGTTCATCGAGGAGTTCACGAGCCTCATCAAATTCGTTCTGCTGTATTTTAAGCAGCGCAAGAGACAGAGTCATAGAGGTGTTATTAGGATCGCTGATAAGATACTCCTGCAGAACGTCAGTAGCAGAAGCGAGTTCTCCTCGCTGCAGATGGGTTTGAAATTGCAGCTTTTTGAGCGCCGGATCTGAGATATTCTCTTTGGAAATACGATTCAGAATTCCCCTGGCCTCTTCGTACTCATGTGCATCGTAAAGAGCTGCGACCGTCTTGATGATGAGTCCGACGTCCTGCGGCGCCCTGCTAAGGGCCTCGCGGTAAGTGGCGAGCGCCATTTGTGCTCGACCGCTTCGTTCGTACGTTTGAGCGAGAAGAACACGAGCGGCGAGATCATCCGGATTGGCGAGCAGATTCTCCTGCAGGACTGAAATGATTCGAGGAGTGACTTCGTTGACGTCGCCGGTATTGTACCAGAGCCTGGCCTGCTCAAGTCGCCACTGCCATCCGTCCTCGCCTTCGAGAACCTTGATCTCATCAACGAGTTTCTGCGCCTTTTCGGGGTCCTTGACGATGATGCTGCTGTTCAGAAGTCGACGTTTAATCGGGATGCTATCGGGGATTTCCCGCGAGATATCTTCAAGCAGGCGATAAGCATCGTCCGGCCGGTCCCACTGGTTGTACAACTGGGCCAGCGTCAGAACCATGTCACTACGCGAGAGAGGATCCTCGATGCGTTCCAACGCTTCTTTTACCACGGCTTCCGAACCGTCACGATCCTTCCGGCGATCGAGCAGCAGTGCAAGGAACTTCACCGGTTCGGCGACCTGCGGATACTCTTTTATGATGCTGTTCAGCATCGTTATGGCCTGGTCGTCCTTCTCCTCGGCGGCAAGCAATCCGACTTCGGCCATAGTGACTCTGTATGTTGACGGATACTCTTTCTTGAGTTCGGCTACGAGCTGCGAGGCTTCGGCGAATTGCTTGCGCAGCACCATGGCTTGAAGCCTCAGCAATTTGGCCTGGAGGGCGTTGGCGCCCGTTTTCTCCAGCGAAGTGAGCTGTTCGACCACCCCCTGCCATTCGAGTTTATTCTCGTTCGCCGAGTCGGGCGACAACAACTGCATGCGCGCTTGAGCGCTCAGCATAGCGGCCTCGTCATTATCAGGCGCCAGTTGAGACGCCCTCCTGGCATGCTCAGCCGCTCCCTGCCAATCTCCGGTCTTGGCCAGAAGTTTAGCTATTGCCAGACGACCGTCGAACGAATCGGGCCACTGAGAGACAAAAGTTCGTAACTGTCTCAACGCCGACTGAGTATCACCCAATTGCACCAACATGCTCGCCAGTGCGAGGCGTGCCTGGGGGTTTTTATTACCCAAAGACACCGACTGCCGCCAGAACTCCACCGCCTCCCTCAGATCACCCTTTTCGCCCGCGACGAGCGCTTTCAGCGAAGCCACCACCATAGGATTAATATCCTTCTGATCCAGTTTTTTAATACACTCGTCGGCCCTGTCGAGATCGCCTCCCTTGGCGAAGAGTTCGGTCGCCATCAGCATAAAATCCCACGGCGCAGCAGAGAGGTTTTTCAATCCGTCTTCTGCGACCTCAAGCATCTTGGCCTGCGACTGCGATCTCATGGCAAGTTGCGCCCATATCTGCCACAGAGCCTGACTGGTCGGGTCCTGCTCTTTTACAGCAACGAGGTGTTTCTCGGCCTTCTCCGGCAAGCCGGCTGCCAGGAACTCAGAAGCAAGCCGAAGTCTGACCGCTGTATCCGTAAGTTCCAGTGTTTCGGCCTTCGCCAGGTCAGCGGCGGCTGCGGGCATGTTGCCGTTCCTCATATCGAACGCAGCACGGATAATATAAGCCAGTGCGGTATTTGGATTGTTTTCGACCGCCTTATCATACCAATCAGCCGCCGGCGAGGAGAACTCACCGGGGAATCCCTCTGCCATTCGACCTAATGAGTCATAAACAAGTATCTGATTAGGTTCGGCGGCTATGATGCTCTGAAATTCGGCTATCGATTCGGCGATTTTGCGCTGCCCTGCCAGCGCACTCGCCAACAGCCTGCGAACCTCGAAATCCTGAGCCGTACTGAGATACTCAGCGGCGAGCCGCTCGGCTTCGCCAAATGTTCCCATCTGCACATACAAGCCGACAAGCCGCCGGACAGCCTCGGTATTGCCGGGGTCCACGATCAGGACGGCGTTGTATGAGCCGATTGCCTGGCTGATGTTGTTTCGCTTGAGCGGTCTGATATTCAAGTGTGCATCGGCATATTTCAGCAATACCGGAACGTCGTCCTGGTACACGCCGACATATCTGCCCAGATAATTCGCCGCTTCCTTGTACCTTTTTTCCTCGTAGGCCTTGTTTCCGAGTTCAAGTCCCTGTTCGGCCTTGTTTCCCTTCTGCCACTGGCGCAGCCCGTAAGCGGTCACACACAATACGGTTAGCCCCACGACAAGAACAATCGCCAGTTTCCAATTAAAGTATCTCCTCGCCATTTGAGTATCCTTTCACGTAGATATCGGACTATTTCATTCAGAACTGCTCGATGAAACTCTTAATCATTTTTTTAATCGTTTGCCGGCATATTTCGCAGTCTATTCTGAGTGACAGATGCCTGACATACCGGGTGTCGTAGTAAATCCATTCCTGGAAATCCTGGCCGGACTTGCGAGTTCTGCGAACCTGCCACAGACCTGTTATTCCGGGCCTTACCGACAGCCTGGCGTCCCTCCAGGACGGACATAACGTATTCTCAGACTCCGGGGACGGCCTTGGGCCGACAACGCTCATCTGGCCCCAAAGAACGTTGAAGAACTGAGGTATCTCGTCGATATACGTATCTCTAAGGAATTTGCCGACCTTGGTGATTCTCGGGTCGTCCTCCATCTTGAACTGAGGACCGTCAACACGACTGACTATTCGCAGTTTCTCTTGAATCCTGTCGGAGCCGATTGACATCGTCCTGAATTTGAGGCAGTTGAATGCGACCCCGTATCGCCCCTGACGTTTATCCTTGTAGAATACCGGGCCGGGGGAAGTCAGCTTCACCGCCAACGCAACAAACGGCATTATTGGAGCAAAGAGTATCAGCACAATTATTGAAAAGACAATATCGACTATGCGCTTGAAGCATCCTGCATAGGAAAACATGCTCCACTTACGAAAGACTTCATCGCCGGGAGACCGCCGTTCGAATCGGCCCCTGTTGTGTATTGGCTTTGAAGCATATTTGCCAAATGTGGTCTTGTCCTCAATTCGATAATGCGGCCCGGCCACAACAGAATTTCGCACCACTTGATCCTGTCCGATGCGGACTTCGGGCCCGATGATCGAGGAGTCTATAACGGCCCCACGTTCGATGCGCACGTTATCACAAACGATGCTCGGCCCGACAATTATCACATCCGAATCTATACGAACATTCTTTCCAAGCAGGACCTCTCCTATCAATCTCGCTTTTTGCCGCTGCGAATCATCGGCATTACCCGCACTTTGCATGCAAGACCGGGCGGTCGAAAGAGAAAGTTCTGCTTCACACAAAGCAAAAATGCCCTCTTCGGTATCCAGGTCCAGCGAAGAACCGGCCACTTTGATCGATCTCGCTTTCAAGTCGTTTGACCGGCACTTCTCCAGAACAGCAGCAAATGACTCAGGCAGTGCGCCCTCGTCCAAACAGCGTTCAAGGATACAGCCTCTGATAAACAGGTGATGCGGCCAATCGACGGGAAAAGATACCGGCTCGGCGGAATCGTTGTATAATCGGCGAAAACCCGCCACGTTGCCCTGAACCGTCAGCCGAACCTTTTCATGGGCAGCCCGCAACTCGGACTCGGCATTTACAGCCACGACATCAGCATTGATGCCGGCAAGTATTTTTCCGAGAAGTTCGTCGTTGAATTGCGTGGCAAAACGTCCGTTGGTAATAACACACCATGGATCGGACCCGGCCTTATACAATGCCGCAGAATCCAAAGGCGTCTTTTTCTCATAAGATACAATTTCCACAGACTGAATTTTGCCGGGCGTGACACCCCAGCTTCCCGGAACGGCGCAAATCGGGCGGGCAGCCTCAGCTCCGGCAAGCCGGCCCCGGGGAGTGATACTGCCATAGACTCGCAACGAACTCCTGCTCAATCCGCCGAGCACAATGCCGGCCAGAGGCTCGCTGGACACGCAGAACCTCAGCAGACCTCCACCGTTGGAGGCCGACGGCTTTTCGTTTTCACGTATGATAACCAGATTCATATCTTGGCAGGATGCCTCGGGGTCACCCGTTCCGGGCCGGAAGCATCCGAATCGGGCTGTTCGACGAAAGACCGCAACAGCCCGCGAATGAAACCATGTTATGAGTTGTCGGCGTCGGAACTCGGAGTGTTCATCGGCAACAACATCTTATTGCGGACACGCTTGGTCTTTGACTTCGAGCGACCGCCACGAGGATAGTAGTGGTAGCCGTAAGGATGGTAACTGTCATCCAGCTCGACATTGCTGAGAACGGTGCCAAGCACGTTTGCATTTGCCTGGGCCAACCGCTCCTTTGCCTTGTTGAGATTCGGGCCTGTGGTTTGCCCGGCGAAGCATGTCAAGATGACGCCGTCGGCAATTTTTGCCCATATAAGAGCATCTGCGAAAGCCAGCACCGGAGGCGTATCGATAATCACATGGTCATAGTCCCGACCTATTTCATTGAATCGCTGAGGCGTCACTGAAGACGCCAGCAGCTCGAAAGCGTCGGCAATATTCGAGGAATCAGATGCAAGAACGTCAAATCCGTTGGCGGAATAAACCGCCTCGCGGACCGATTTGCCTTTGAGAACATCCTGAAGTCCCCTCAATCCCTTCGGAAGACCAAGCAAGGACGAGATATGAGGATTCCTCAAGTCACCGTCTATAAGCAGCACCTTCTTTCCGGATCTGGAGGTGCTTATAGCCAGGTTGGCCGCGAAAGTTGTCTTGCCTTCCTGCATTCCGGGGCTTGTAACAACCAGATTCTTCGCCATTCCGTTGTTGCTGTTGCCTTCGATGAGGCCCAAATTAGCGCGTATGGTCTGATAGTCACCGGCTACCTGTTCGGTGAGGTGCGCGGGCTTGACCGTACTCGTACTGGCCGTTGTTCCGATTATTCGCAGGCCGATGCGTCTGGTTACATCATCGGGCGTACGCAAACTGCGATCAGCCTTCTCTCTGAGAAACGCCAATAACGCCCCGCAAGCAAGGGAACCGAAGACCAGAACGGCCGTGTACTTGCCGCGCTTGTCCAAAGTGTCTTGGACCTCGGCCTTGTAGGAAAGGGATATCCTCGCCGGCCGCTTTCGCTCCATTTTGAATTCCTGAATACGTCGCGATATTTTGTCGTACAGTTCCTTGTTCAGCGCGAACTGTTCCTGCAAATCCTGCAAAGCCAGATTCTTCTGGCCCAGATCGATAGTCTCGGCATCTTCCTGGGCAAGCAGTTCCCGAATTTCATCCTCGTGCGCCTGGGTCTGATCGAGCTCCGCTTTGATGTCGCTTAGTTTCTTGACGTCGGCTGATGCGGTTTCTTTCTCCATCAACTCGTTGAAAACCGCACGCGTTTTTTCTTTCTGCTCTTCAATGCTTATTTTCATAGCAGCGAGCAGATCTTCTTTCTGCTTTATCTTGGGGTTGCCCGTCGCAAGTTCCTGTTTGGCTAAGACAAGATCCTGCTCCAAAGCGATGATATTCATATTTCGGGCGCTGACTGAAGGGTCTTTGTTGACATAATTTTCCCTCAGACTTACCCATTCTTTGGGATCGGTCTGTTCGCCTCCGGTCTCCTCCATCAACTTAACCTGGGCCTGCAGGTAGATTCGCTTAGATTCCACTTCTGTCAGAACGGCCAGCAGCTTGCCGACACGCTGCAACTTCATATCGTACCTGCCGACCAGCTTCTTGGAGCCGAACTCCTCGGCCATACTGGAGATTTGTGCCATGTAGCTGTCCATCTTGCTGGAAAGAACCTTCTGCTCATCTTCGAGCAGCGCCAGCGCTCGTTCTTCTCCTTCGGCAGTGCTCGTGACCTCGACAGCCATGTAGTTGCGAACGAACGAATCCACGATCCTTTTTGCCTCGGCCGGGTCGCTCCATGTCATAGAGACCATGATATGCTCGCCCCTTTTGAGCGGACCGGCAATAATAGTCCCATCACGTACAGCCTGTTTCAGAACGTTTGCCAAGTCGGGTTTTATCTCTCTGCGACCCAGTCTTCTTGCCACTTTTGCAGAGAGGGTGTTTGTACGCTCTTCGAAGAAGCGTAATCCCTTATTGGACAGGTCGCCGGCTACCTTCTCGACAACTTGAGGACTGGTTACCATCATGGCCTGCGTGGTCATGAAGCTCGCGTAGTTAGAAGTCCGCTCAAGATTGCCGGTTATGATATTCTCTATGATGGGATCGACCCTGATAGCACTGGTTACTACATATTCGCGCTGGATCAGAAGCCAGATGGCGGGAACTCCCACAGCAGAAAACAACAAAAACACCAAAAGAATGATGTACCATCGCCGGAGCAGGGCGCCGCCGATGTTCAAAGTCGGATCGGTATCAGAATCCGATTCAGGCAGCATTGGTATCTGCATCAGTCCGCCTCTGGAGGCCGGCATATCGATATCCGGGGACTTCTGGCCAATTACTCGATCGAGGTATTTTTCCAAATCATTCATATCCTCTGTCTCCTACTAAATCAACGTCACGCATCGTGTCGCGTAATTATGACGGCTTCCCGGTTCTCAGGAGCCGTAGTTAGTTTTCTCAGAAGCCAAAGCTCGCCGACCATCGCCGCAAGGGCTAATGGCATCATCGCGTAGCCTCCGAAATCGTGGAATATCTCCTCCCATCGCTCGCCCTCAAGTATCGTAAATGCTATCGAGGTAAGTGTCAGTCGAATCGTATTGCAGAGCAGCGCAACGGGCAAACTCGAGATAAACACAATTAGTTTTTCCCACCATGTCCGTTTTACCAGCAGCACAACCAACCCGCTGATTACAAAAAATGCCGTAACCATTCTCAAACCGTTACACGCCCAGGCAACCTCAACCACAGTTCCTTCTATATCGATAACATTGCCGTGCTGAACAACCCCGTATCCCAGCATCTCCAGACAGAATACCGCCGATGTCGTCGCCCATCGCTGCAGCGGCTGCGCGACAGCATCTTGTATTCCCTTGGGCCAGGGGATCATCAAGAACAGGAACATCAATACTGTAAACACTTCCCTGACAATCCGCCAACCGAACAGCAGCAGGACCAGAGCGCCGACACTGAGTACAATCGAAATCCACTCGGCGGTCCTGACCATGAAGAACAGGCCAAGAAGCCTGAAGGCTTGAGCCCCGACAAAGGCAACAATACCCCACCAGATACTCGGCCTGATCCGGCCCCGACTGATCTGTTTGCGCCTCGTCCAGAGGACATAGACCGCCAGGAAAGGAACCAGCAGACCGGATGAATACTCATCGCTGCTCTGCCACTTGCGCCAGAGATCGGTCAACTCCGGCGAATAACACCAGAGAAACGCCGTCAAAACGAGTCCTATCCCGAGAAAGATTCCGTTTTTACTCTCGCTGAGCCTTGCCCAATCAGGCAGCTTGCTGTGAATCTTCTTCCGCGGGTCTCGCATATTCCCCCCTGTACTTTTCGCAGTTCTCTTCGTATGCCGTCTCAAGACTTTCCCACGTTGAAACGATACGGATTCTCCCCTGACAACACTGTCGCGACCGACAACCGCCCTGTTTCCGATCAGACATCTCCGAACTTGACAATTCGGCTCCAGCCGGGCATTTTCCCAGACGACGCTGTCAATTACAGCCGCATCCGCCTCAATACAAGCATTGCTCTCCAGAAGAGCCGGGCCGAGAATCACAGCGCCTTCGGAGACTTCCGCACCGTCCATGATGATAACGGGTCCGCAGATTTTCGCCGCCGAATGCACCCTGGCGCTCGCCGCTATCCAGACGTTGTCGGAACCTCTCTGTTCATACTCTCCGGGATTCTTGCCGGGCCGCTCAAGGCATTCGAGATAATCGGCGATAGCGTTGAGATACTCTCTTCGATCCCTGAAATTGCCGACGGAACCGGGCAGCACCGCGGCATGAACGGACTTGCCAACACGCACCATTTCGGGAATCAAACCCTCTTTGATATCAAAATAACCTTCGTTGGGGATATGCTCCAAAACGCTGCCGCTGCAGACATAAATGCCGCAGGCCTCGCCCATAGTCCGTCCGTTGCCCGTGCCCGGATTGAAGGCGACCGTCAGATCGCATTGCCCTTCCTGATGCGCTTTCAGAAGCGCGTCAATCTTCGGCGGGCTGACTATGGCGGCTGGATACACGATGAATGTGGCGTCGGTTTGGCCCTCGGCAGCATCACGCAGAGCGCCCGCCGTCCCGGATGGAAGGGCCTCTTTAAGGAACCTGGCCTTTATACTTCCATTGACATGCATCGATTCGGCCAACATCGAACCGCCGCCGCTGAAGCACACAACCGTTTCCTGCACCCCCTGGTTCGCCAGCGAATCCAGGAGTCGCTGCAAAGCAGGCTTTCCGGCCACAGGCCACAAGGCCGTGGGCAAATCGACAGCCAGCCGGCAACGTCCAAAGTCATTGCCCCCGGCAAGTATGATAACTTTTATTGTCTTTTTGCCGCTCATCAATTAGTCCTGCACTGATGTTGCGTCTTCCGAACCTTTTGACTCGCCCTCGATATCGCGCCGGTCTCTTCGGAAAATTCTCGTGAATACGGACTTGCTTATTTCACAGATACAGAGCAGTATGAACTTCGTATTTGTGACGAGGTATCTCTTCCACATTCTCCGTGGTTCCTGGATGATTCTATACAACCATTCCAAGCCGTGGTTTCGCATCCAGGCAGGCGCCCGCTTCGTCGCCCCGGCGACTATATCGAAACTCCCGCCTACTCCATGGCAAACCGGAACGTTCATGAACTGACGCCATTTTCCCAGGAATATTTCTTTCTTGGGCGGTGTGATTGCGACGAATAGAATATCCGCCTGACTGTTTTTTATCGCTTCAGCCACGACCTGTTCTTCCTGCTCGTTGAAATATCCGTCTCTATACCCGGCAACACGCAGGCCGGGATAATCCTTCCCGATAACTCTGACGACTTCTTGCACGACTTCTGGCCTCGCACCGAGAAAATATACGCCGTAGTGCCTTTTGTCTGCTTCTTTCAGCAGTTCATACATTATGTCAATCCCGGCGACTCGCTCAGGCAAAGCCCGGCCCAGCATCCTGGACAGCCACACTATCGGAGCGCCGTCGGCCAATACTATATCGGCTTGATCGAGGGCTTCTGATAACTTCGGATCCTTTCGGGCATTGACCACCTTTGCCACATTTACCACGCCTATCAGCAGCCTCCGTCTTTCGGCAATATGTTCGTTGCAGATATCCAGCACCTCGGACATCCGCAAGGCAAAAACATCCACCCCCATAAGCCTTACTTTAGGATATTCCGCAAGCAATCCCATCAGACCTCCTGAGCCTTTTCCACCTGCCTGCCGAAATCAGCCCAGGCGTAGAGTATCCAGCCTAAATGATATGGGCGGCATTCGTAATTGATGCGGAAACCCAGACAGCATTTGCCTGCAAACCTGTGCAGGGGCCCAAGACCGGCGGTGCACAACGCCGCCCGCAGATTTCGAGACAGTTTGCCGGGCTCGCGCTTCTCGATATCGCGCCATATCGCCCCGGCTTCATCCAACAACATATTGGTATCAAGCTCATTATTTCCCAGGAGCCACCGCATTCCGAGTTCGATGTTCTTGCGGTGATCGGCCCCGCTCGCCCGGTCGCCGGCCAGTATCGCCATAGGAGCCATAGCATCCTGATGCACGGAAAACACCGGGTACTCCTCACTGATTTTCCCGGCCTTTGTATCGTAATGCCACCACCATTGGCCAAGCGGCCCCTGAAAACCGCATATCCGCTCTACAGCCTCGGCTGCATAATCGATACAATCCCGGTTGTCAAAGGCCTTTCCGTAATTCGACAGCGCGATTATCGGATAGACCTGGTCGGCGAAGCACGCCACGCGCCTGCTGACCGCACGAGAAAAACCGGGCCTGTCATGCCTCTGAAAGAGACCGGAACCGGGCACAAAAAGCCGCATCAGCCGTTCCCTCGCCTCATCCAGAATCGGCTTCGATATGGACTCAAGCTCGCTTCGATTACGCACAGCCAACGCACAAGCCTGCACTATCCATCCAAGCTCGACCGCATTGCATGAATCGGCTCGACTGCGCCAACCATCCGAAAGCAGCTTCGCAAATATGTCACTGTCATCCGCTTCGCTCAGAATTCCGGCCCAGAGTCCGAGGCCGTAATCGCCGATGTGATTTGATTTGTCCCTGTTATTGACAATCCTCGCCCAGAGATCCGGCAGTAAAGGCCCATCCTCAGGATGAAACATGCGCCATTTCGCAATGCCGATTTGACTGATCGCAGCGTACCTCAGACTCGCCCCGCTCAACTCGAACCGGCCGGGCTTTCCAACCGCCGCCGAGTATGGCAATTCATCGCCGCCGGCGTAATACCTGCCGAGGCCGGCCTTCGCTATCTCGCAAACCAACCGGACCATACGGTCGAGATTCATGTCTTCATCTGTCTTTTGCATCTGCCGATTCAAGTTCCTATAAAAGGCGCCTTTCCGCCGGGGAATCAACCGTCCCGGGTTTCAGATATGATTTTCACTATTCTCTCAGCCGCTCTGCCGTCCCAGAACTTGGGAGTCTTTGCCTTGGTGTTCGGACCGGTTTGTCTTATCCGGCGGTACGCCTTGACGATGCCGTCGGACGTCATCTCGACCAGACGGTTCGTACCGTCGCTTATCGTCACGGGGCGCTCGGTATTCTTCCGCAGTGTCATACACGGCACGCCAAGGACCGTCGTCTCCTCCTGGATGCCGCCGGAATCCGTAAGCACCAGCATTGCATTGCTCATTAGGCACAAGAAATCCAAATACCCCAGCGGCTCGACCAAAAGCAGGTTTTTCATCGCCTCAATCCGTCCCGCCAACTCGCTCTCGCCGATGCGATTCCTGGTCCTCGGGTGCATCGGGAATACCAGCTTGATTTCTTTCTCTATCTCCTCGAATGCCGAAACTATTTCGCCGAGCATCATCATATCATCGACATTGCTCGGACGGTGAAGCGTCACCACTCCGTACTGACCGGCGGAGACGCCCAGCCTCTGCAGCACATCGGATTTCCCGGCGGCGCTCTTGTTGGCAAGCAGCGTATCGATCATCACGTTGCCGACAAAGTGTATCTTCGCGGGATCGACGCCCTCCTTCTTGAGATTATCGATTCCGGATTGCTCGGTCACGAACAGCAAATCGCTTATACTGTCGGTCAACACACGGTTGATTTCTTCCGGCATTGTGCGGTCAAAGCTGCGAAGCCCCGCCTCGACATGAATAAGTTTGAAGCCCAGTTTCGCGGCAACGAGCCCGCACGCAATCGTGCTGTTGACGTCACCTACGACAAGCACATAGTCCGGCTGGAAATCCAGCGCCACCGGTTCGAAGCGTTCCATAATCCGTGCGGTCTGAACGGAATGGCTTGCCGAGCCGACCTCCATATTGATATCCGGCTGCGGCAGTCCGAGTTCTCCGAAAAAGGTCCTGCTCATATTCTCATCGTAGTGCTGCCCGGTGTGCACGAGCAGCGTCTCGAAACCTCCGTGCGACCTGAGAGCGCGAACAATCGCCGCAATTTTCATGAAGTTGGGCCGTGCCCCGCAAACACAGATTATCCTCGTCATGCACTACCTTTCAAGCTGCAAGAATATAGAACCTGATGCGCCGCAGAATGCCTGCAAATGCTGTGACCTCAATCGAATCAGACCATTCGATCTCGGCGACAATGTCTCTGCCTGTCTTATGTATCCGCCGATTCATCTTCCCAAAAACACTCTCATACCGCAGGCCTGATTTTCGTGGTAAAATGCTGATTTCCGGAAAAGCTCCCGGAGCAAATAACCGTATTCGTCGGCTGCTTTTGATCATAGGCATGGCTGCACCACCCACAAATCGGCGCCTCGCTGCCGGTCAGAATTCTGCAATTAAGACGGCTGTCAATCGTCAATTCAATCGTCTTTCCCGAATTCACTATTTGCACGGTGCCGTCGTCGAGCATCTCCGCCCGACACTCCGGAGACAAATGAAAGTACTGCTCGAGCTTGTGGCTGCCCTTTGCCTCGATCCAGTCATCCACATCAACAACCTCTTGCTGCTTGTCCAGGCTGACAGCCCGCCGATGCGTGACAGGATCGTCGAGTCTATGGTATCCGTCGTGTCGGCCCACGATCTTGTCACAACTCGAATCGCTGACCCATTTCTCCACAAAAGAGTTGGCCTGGCGGCTCCAGAGAAACGGCCCTGCCATCCGAGATTGATTCTGCCCGTCGATCACAATCGTATTATGCGCCGCCGTGGACCGAAAATAGTCTCTATACGGATCGCCGGCAATATAGGTATAGGTCCCCGGGTCGATGAAGAAGTCTTTGCCGTAAGCATTTAGCACAAAACTGAGCGAATCCGCATGCCCGTGAGCCGATGTCGAACCCATGCCCAACGGTCCGCAATCGAATATCACCTTTAGTCTGGCTTTACCGCCGCTGAGAATGTAATATCCGCCCTGCTCGAATGCGTTTCGCCTGGCAGCGGCCTCGCCGCTCAACTCGGCGAACTTACGCTCTCCCTCATTGCCAAGCAGCCAGAACGACGTCTCATCGAACCGCCCCGTCTTGGCTTTGAAATCGCCCCTTTCGAAAAGCACTGCGGAAGTCGCCAGCATAGAACGGGCAAAATTGTCGTCGGCCTGCGAGAGCACAATCGCCTTGCCGTCGTCACTGTCGCCTATCTCGGCGATGGAACAATTATCGTCGGAAATCGCATCTACAAAATCAGCCCCGGCACGGAGCACCTGCCAATACTCTGTGGGAAAATCGATCCCGTTGGCTCGGCCCAGTAGCCCCGCCAGCAGCAGGAAACCACCGGCAAACAGTTGATAATGCACGGCCTGTTCCTTGTTGACGCCGTCGGAATAATTCTGGCGAACAGCCTCCTTGCAAAGAATCTCGTATGCCTTCCGGCGATAAGCCGCCATCCCCTCAAGTCCGCCGAAGCACACACTCGCGATGAAAACGCCTGCCGCTTCTGCTATTAAGTGATTATTGGCCGACGAATAGGCGGCATAATTCCTTGCCGTATAGCCGGTATGGCTTCTAACGACTTCTTCGATCAGACCGCAGGCATCATTATGACTCGCCAGATAATCTTTCAGAAAAACTGTTATCCAACTGACCGACACCAGCCTGATAGCCGGTTCCATTGGCATTGTCCAGTTTACTCCGAGAAGATAGGGTGACTGCTCGACAAAGCTCTTGAGTTGAGCGATGACCTCCTCGGCATATTTCTCTTCCCCGGTAAGATAGTATGCCTTGGCCGGCGTAATCAAATGCTGCAGCCGAGGCAATTCCCAGAAGTACTTGAAATCGCCGAATGATGCCGTGTCCCGGTAATCCATCCAGGGACCGAAGAGCAGCGGGGTATCGATGTCTCTTTTGTATTCGTGATTCCAGTTTATTTCCCCGCCCAGTTCGATCTCGCCGAGCGCCAGATAGTCGAATCGATGATCGAGCAGTCTATCCGCCTCGGCGACAGTCGCATCGATCCACTCCTGCCGAACATCTTCGGGCTTGATGTCGGAAAGACCGTAGAACTTGATGTCACTGAGAGCATCCGGCGCCCTCGACGAATCGAGCGAATCTTTCTCATATCGTCTCTGCAATCGCTTGCGGTTGAGCTTGGCATTTATCTGCCACAGAAGCCGCCTGAAACGCCAGAGAATCTCCGCCGGAGCCATTGATCTTAATCTGCGATAATACCAGGAAATCTTCATAACGCCGAATATTCGAAGATGTTATTGAATCCGCCAACTCTCAATAAACCAATCGTCACTGAGGCCGCGCCGCGCTCTGTCTCACCGCCGGGCTGCCCTCTTTACATTCTTCTCGCCGCGCCCCCTTCTCTATAGCCGCCCTGATTTGCTCAACCTTGGCGTCCCACGTCTCATCTTTCACTCTCGCCCGTCGCTGCCGCACCTTGGCCGGGTCGTTCTCGGCAATCGCCTCGCGAATGCAGGATACGAAGCCCTCATAATCGCGGGCAACATAGATGATATCGCTGTAAGGCTCGACCTCAGGATAGTACATGGAGACCACAGGCCTGCCCAAAGCAAGGTATTCCTTCGCCTTCACGGGATTGCAGAACTCTATCCACTTGTTCTGGTTCCACGGCATCATTGCAACGTCAAATTCCTTCCCGTAGAGCGGAACCTGCTCGTAAGGCTTCGGACCCAGAAAATGAACGTTAGACAAATCCCGAAGCCTGACTATGTCAGCCGAGACAGGACCGACAAAAACAAACGACGTATCCGGCAACTTCTTCGCGGCGAATTCAATCAAGTTCAGGTCGGAGGTCTTGTCAGAAACATCCCCGAAAAAACCGACGATCGGCCGGGCAATGCCGCAGATATCTTCGGGCGACTCCTCGGATTCGGCGCTTCTCACAAAAAAATCGAAGTCAACTCCGTGTCCCAGAAGCAATGAATTCTTATTCGCCTCTCTGCCTTGCTCATAGAGCGTCCGGTTCACATACAGCACCAGGTCGGATGATTTTGTCAATTCCTCGTCCAGCGAGGCAATGTAAGACCTGTCTGCTCCCGGCATCTCCTCGAACAAATCCGTCCTCTCGTATATGACGAACCTCGCCGGCCCGAGCTTGCGAACAACATCGAGCGCCGGCGGACACCCGATATAGATAACAGGCTCTCGAAACCTCATCAGAACCGCGGCAAGTTTCACCTGCAAATACACACCAAGGGCGTTGAGCTTTCTGCCAATGCCGCTGGCGAGCGGAAGCGAAATGGGGCTCAGCACCCACATCCCGTTGTCGCTCTTTCTCAAGAAGCGAAGCATACTGCGAAGCTTGCGAATTATCTTCCTGGCCGCATTGCGGTCCTTGCGCAGACTGGGGACTCGCATCCCCAGCGAGTTGACGAACAACACCTTGTAATCCTTTGCCAGACGCCTCATTACCTGCGGGCAGAACAGCCCCCGATTGTGATACCACCAATCGCATCCGGCAAAACAAATAATCTCTCCTGAAGTGTCTGTTTCTCGACGACGACTCATTTCACTCTCAAAGTTTGCCTTCCAGCACATCCTTATTCATCAGGAGCTTTTTCCAGTTCGTCAGGGCGTAAACGCTTCCGATCAGATAAGTGACTGCATGACTGACCGATTTTCTTCCTTCATTCCTCTTGAACAGGCCTCTTGCAAGCCAGTAAGGCACTCTCAGGAAGAAGAACAGCGCCACCATGAGACAGGCAAACGGAAATGCCGCCTTGCTCCTGTGAAGTTTCATGAAAATCAGCTTGCTGCCTTCGAGCTGAAGTCTGAAGGCCCTGGCCTTCTGGCTCGTTGTCTGGCCGCCGTAATGGATGATTTCGCCGGCGGGATCGAACATGACCTTCCACCCATTCTTCTTGAAACGATAGCACCAGTCCGGGTCGTCGCCGTAAACGAAGTAGCGTTCGTCCATAAGACCGACCTGGTCTATCGCCTCTTTGCGCACAAGCGAGAAGCATCCGCATATCGTCTCGACCTCTCTTGGCTCGTCAAATCCCCACCACGTCAGATGCTCTCTGCCGAAAAACCTGTTCCCCGGGAATATCTTGTAGAGATAAGTCGCAGCCAGAAACAGATTCAATACGGACGGGTACATAAAGCAGGTTCTCTGTATCGTCCGGTCCGGATTGAGCACTTTGCACCCTACCACCGCCGCCTGGGCCTCGGCATCCGCGGCCCTGACCGTTTCGGCTATCGCGTTGTTCAGCAGAATCGTGTCCGAATTCAGCAGCAGGACATATCTGCCCCCGGCAATTTCGATGCCCTGATTGTTGGCCCGGATGAACCCCATATTCTCGCTGTTCTCGATTATCCTGACATCGGCGAAATGCTCTTTGACCATCTCGACGCTGCCGTCCTCGGAGGCATTGTCAATATATATGACTTCAAAATCGACGTCTCTGGTATACTCATAGACCGATTTCAGGCAGTCATAAACCAACTGCCGAACATTCCAGGCAACGATGATTATCGATACGTCCACTATGCCACAACCTCGCCGATGCTTGCCCCGCCGTCGCTGCTTATCAGCCTATGCCGTTACTTTCCTGAAAACTTTTATATTGTAGAACCGCTCGTCGTCGTAATTCTCGAACAAGGCTCGATTCTCGTAGAGATCGTCTATGATGTCTTCTATCGCATGTCGGGGCTGATAGCCGAGATACGTTCTCGCCTTGTCGATTGTCACCTTATAGTTGCGGAAGTCCTCGATGTTCTTCAGGAATATCTCGACCTTCTCGCCCGTGAGCTTCTCCACCTCGTACTTCACCATGTCGCCGACCTGCCCGACGGTGTAGTTGCCGGAAGCGATATTATAGACGCCGCTCAAGGAGTAGTCCGCCTGGATAGCCCTCAGGTAAGCCGTAGCCGCATCCCTGATATCCAGTATGGGCCGCCAGATCGACGGATTATTGACTGTGATTTTCCTCTCGCCCATGGCGAATTTGAACATCGTGTTGACAATCAAATCGAGCCTCATCCGAGGACTGTACCCGCAAACGGTGCCCTGCCTTAACGCGATAACAGAGAAATCATCGTCATGGAGCTGCAGTACGCCTCTTTCACCCTGCAATTTGGATATCCCGTATGGATACCCGCACGTCACCGGGCTGTCCTCGTCGTACAGTTCGTTGACCGTATAACCATAGACCGAGCAGGATGAAGCGTAAATGAACCGCCTGACACCCGCCTTCTTCGCAACATACGCCATATAAGACGGCAAAGCCCCGTTGAAAACGAAATTCATGGACGGGTCGAACTCCGCCATAGGATCGTTCGACAGGCCCGCCAGGAAGATTACCTGGTCGTAGTCTTTCAAATCATCCGGCTGGCACTTGAACAAATCCTTTTTGACAACGCTGACATTCTCCGGCAGATTGTTGCCGAACCAGAGAAGATCAACGACATCGACCTTGTAACCATGTTCCAGGAGAACAGGTATCAGCTTGGAGCCTATGTAACCGGCGCCGCCTGCAACTAAAATTCTCATCTGCATAATCTCCGAGGTAACGTGTTATTGTCCCGTTAATTCCCTGTACCTGCCGCAATCCAGCGACGTATCGACAGGAACCCTAAAACTTACATCATTTATAGAAAGCTCTCCGATTTCCTTGCTCTGATCCAGACTCACAGCGAACTCATATACGCTCTTGCGCCTGCCCCCGACGTGTACTGTCCCGGCAATATCAATATCCTTGTCTATCAGTTTGCTGATCATGCCTGCAATAACCGAAACGCTCTCCCTGCTCGTCCACTGGTCAACAAAAGCCTTCTCGTAGGGGAAAACATTCGGGCCGAATGTCGTCCTTATTATCAGGGATTTGTCGTACAGCCGCACCGCGCATTCGCCGCCTAACTTCGACCAGGCGTACTTATTCACCGGATAAACCGGATCGTCTTCTTTGTAGCCGCCCTTGTCGCCCTTGAACACGTAGTCCGTGCATATGTAAACAAGCCTCAGGTCAAATTCCATGCATAGCTTAACTACGTTGGAAGTGCCGATGATATTAACCTCAATCGCTTCGAGCGGATCCTTGTCAATCGCGGGAGGCGACGTGAAAGCCCCCGCGTGAACGATCATCCCGCAACCATGCGATTTTACGTAATCCCGCATCTGGCCGAGATTCGTGACATTGAAGTCTTCCCACCACGGATAGTCGATATCGGGACGTATCTTCCGGAACTCCGAACCCAGCAATCCGCTTCCGCCGGTAAAGATGATCCTCGATTTGTCAGCCATTATTACTTAATCCTTTCCTGTATTTTCGGACGAAAGACCCGCCCGGCCCGCCGATCAGATATTAATCCGCATACAGTGCAGTCTCATGTCGGATTCGTCGTTCGCATATGTGCATGCATGCCCGGATTGTTCGCATAGGAGATAAGATTAGCGGCATCGGGCTGGGGAATTCTTTTCTCGGCAGCTTGTTCCGGAAAAGTCGTCGAGGCGCCGACAATCGCCAGGAGGCAATAAAACAAAGCATTCATTTGCCCGAAGAAACTGACTCCCTGCGACAGCGCCAACATTCCCACCAATGCACTGCCGAGAGACCAGTAGAAAGCCTGCATTTGTTTGTCTTTTGTCTTCTTGAAAGCCCGAACAAGACCGCGAAACGCCATCACAAACACGGAAAATAAAGCTATCACCCCAACAATGCCGTGGTTGATCCCTGCCAGAATGAACTCGTTATTCACATCCGTAAAGTCTGCGTAGAAGTACATCTGTCCCCAACCCGGATCGTTGCCGCCATATCCCGCCAGCCACCATTCGTCAAAGTGATCAATCGCGACATCAATCAGCCTTGCTCGCTGGTACCAGTCGCCTTTCGCCAGGTTGATGACCTCCATCACAACGTGATACAGAGGCCGGTTGCTCCCAATCTCGGCCATGAGACACAACAGGGCCAGACTAATCAGAACAACCTTGAGCCAACGCTTGTATCTCTCCAAGTACAGGCAGAGCACCACCACTATCAGCATGCCCCACGAGACACTCGACATGCTGCTGAGAGCCCCGAGAACAGCCGATACCGAGCATATATAAGCCAGCTTTTTCCAGTCACCGCGCTGGCGCCGCAGCGCCCAAACCAGCGGCAGGAACATACAAAAGAAACCGCCGAACATGATGAAATGACTGAAAGGGCCGATAGCGCGCGTGAATCCCATGCGATTCCGGGTAATCACCTCGCTGGTCTGCCGCCAGGTCCGAAAGCGAATCAGTTGATAGAAAGGCTGCCAGGAGGTAACCGCCTCGATTACGCCCAAAATCGCCAGAGGTACCAGAACAATACTTACGCCTTTGACAAACGATACCAGAGCCGCCTTGTCTTTCAGTATCATGCGAGCCGCCATATAGCTGAACCAGGTATCTATCAGGAACCCCCCTCGATTCTCTATGGCTTGTGAAGACGGATTTGCAGCACAATACGTCACCACATATATGGCCATGCTCAACGTAACCAGTTTGTCAAATCGGGACCAGACGAATGTTTTCGATATCTTGCTGTCCAGGAGACAACGCATCAGCAGTACAGCCACTACGATTCGACCGACGGATATGTCTATGGTTCCGATGCTTACCCTGAGGTAGTCCGGATACCAGATTAATGTCCCGACATAGGCGACCAAAGCGTAAACAGGGCTCAGGGACAATGCCATTATCGAACCCATAACACCAATCAGCAGTGTGACGCCCTGCATATATTCATACCCCGAAAAATCATAACCGGCGGACCGGCCGGCTCGTTGGCGCTTGCAATCGGCAAGTTCAGGCTAACAGTAGTACTTCCTGCTCAGTCGGGCTTTCAGCGTAGTCTTCAAGCCGATCCTTTTTCTGCGCAGCAGACTCCACACCACGGTCCATAAATATCGCAATCGGTAAAAGAACATCAATTGGTATCCCGCCATCCAGCCGTGCCGAGGGTGTTTCGAATCGATAACAAGATGCTTGTTGTAACTGAGCATTTCTTCGATAGTGATCGACTCGGCTGCTATATCGCCGCTGTCAATCGCCGAAGCGACAGCTTCTCTGCCGCGCTCGGTCCGCACCATAACAGCAGATTTGCCTTTACGCTCGTTCAGAACCATCTCGTCGGTCCACGGATCGGAAACGGCAATATCCGCAAACCGGCACCAATGATCCAGGCAATTCCAGCATCGCAGATAATGATCGTGCGGCACAACATGATCGAGCGAACCGCCGAGCAGCGGCCGATCCATAAGCACCTTGTCGTTCTCTCCGAAGACCCTGAAACGTCCGGGCCAGCCTGCCCCACGATAGCAAATACGCCGAACATCCGCCATATTCACGCCCCCCTGCTCTTCGATATACGCCCGCGTACCCTCGCGTGAGGCCATCCCGGCACAAACCAGGCCGATGGTAAGCACGATGCGATCTTGGAGCTCGGGCAGCAGTTCCTGCAACCTTCTCAAGCCCTGAATCATGCACGGCGTCCCGACGAAGGCATAACGCCCGGGCCGTTCCAGCACATCGGCAAGAACCGTGCAACTGGAAGCGGGAGCGTATTTCGAAGCCCTGGCGCTCAAAAGAGACTCCCTGTCCGCAGCGATGAAAGACTCGGCCACCAGAACGTCCTCACGATTACATCGCGCAACCACGCCTCCGTCGAGTTCTCCCTTATTCATCAAATGCAGAAGCAGAGCGGTAATAAACCCGCCCGAAGAAGAATCAAGACGTATTGAATCATCAGGCGAATGAATAAGATAACAATCGAATGAAGCCTTTGCCGGCTCGTCGCTGAACCCGGGATCCGTTCCATTTAGAAGAAATGCGCTGGGGCAGACTTCGAGACACTTGCCGCAATCGACGCACTGCTCCGTATCGACCTTCGGGAAGTTGTAGTGCTCCCCATAGACATGCTCAATGCAGGATTGCGGGCAGATAACCGAACACGCCCCGCACCCGCAGCACGCTCTTTTGTCCACCACGCCGACTATCGATTTTCCGCCTGTCTTTGTGTTTTTCATCTTTTCAGCAAATTCGATACGCAGCCGTCAACCCGGCCCGGCTGCATGGAATCACGACCAATGTCACTCAGTAAAATCATAGCCGATTTCTGCGGCCTTCCCTGCAGGATCAGGATACCTGATCCTAAGAGGCATCGGCCTGAATCGCCTCACAAGCCACTTCTTCTTCTCTCTGCACCAGTTTCGCAACAAAGGCCAAACCGACCGAGTCAACGGCAAGATCAGGGTATATACCGGCAACTCATCCCACCACTTCCGCTGCATGTACCGATAGGCCGAGCAGTAGGAAAGACCGAGTTTCTTGCGCCAAATACTGTTGTGGATGACGGGGGCGTCGAAAACATACGCTCCCAGGCCGGCTTGTATGGCCGTCAGGGCAATGTCCGTCCCGTATAGATGGAAGCCGGGCAGGTTGTCGTCGAAACGAATCCCGCCGCCTTTTCGGAGTATCAATACTATCTCATCAAAAGTCCTGACAGGGGCCGGACTCTCGAACTTATCGCTCTCTATCTTCCACTGCAAGCCGTTTGACCATGCCCCGCCGACCAGTTTGCGGTTCTTGTCCGAGCCGATGACTCCAAGAACGCCCCAATCGACTCGGCGATGCCTCAAGGTTTCGACGGCCAGCAGCAGTTTCTTCTCCCAACCTTGAGGAAAATACACATCCTGGTGGGCGAAGATGACAATGTCCGCATCCGCTGCGTCCAGGCCATCGTTGTATGCCTCCGAGGCCGACTTGTAGCCTCGCTGGACGATCAAAGGAATAGTCCCATCCTGCAGCATCGGAGACGCTGCGAGATTCTCGGCCAGACACTGCTCGTCATTGACCGGAGTAACCACAGCCAGAGAAAGCGATTCGATCTTTCCGTCTTGTCGTGCGCTGGACTGATTATGCGCCAAGATCAACACCCTCCAATCGTTCCAGACCGCAAACGTTGAACAAATTCAGAATATCCGACTTGATCTCAGGCATCACATCCTCCAGGTGTCGGCTTAGTCCCTCCTTGCGGGCAATGACGGCCTGCACCTGGTCGAGAATCCCGGCATTGTCGAACTCTCTGGCATCGGCAACACAGTCAGCCACTCCGATACTCTCAAAAACACCATGAAACTTCCCGCTGTAAGCGACTCCCACAGCGGGCACACACTGTGACAACGCCGCGATGCACGCATGCATTCGAGAGCCGATGAAAAAGTCGCACAATCCTATGATATACTTTGTTTCGTTATGGTTATAACGCCCGCGGACCATGAATATGCGCCCGGGATATTTCTCGACGACCTGCTCGTAGCAACGCCGACATGCAACGGTATCTGATTGCTCCCGGTAACCCTTCTTGCTGCGATTCTCGGCGGGTGAGGCATCGTCTTCTTCCATAGAAACCACGTGAGGCACCAGCAAAACGACCGTATTTTCCAGCTTCATCAGCAGTTCGACCATCGAAATAACCAGAGCCGGATACTCGATCTTGAGATTGAACACGTTTTCCTCTGCGCAGCAACTCAGCAGACCGCTGATGTTCAAACCAACCAGAGTCCGGCCGGCGACCTTGAGATTCTCGAGTTCATCTATATCGCCGTGGCTTGGCCTTCGAGGATCTAAAAGAAAACCGACATCAGGAACGAACTTCACCTTCCCGTTACTGCCGCCCGCACCGAGAATCGCCCTGGCGTCATCAACGCCTTTCTTGTCCCTCGAATACACAACCGCGGCATAATTGACAATGTGTCGCGCCAGAATCTTTGTCACCAGCCTGGAAAAAGGACCGTATGTCTGCGGCAGCAGCACCAGCTTCTTGCCAAATATCTTGATTAGCCATTTGCGCAAAAAACCGATGACAAACCTTCGCATCCCGTATATGTCGCTGAAGCTGTCGCCGCCCGTAATATCCGCAACCAGATCCGCTTCGAGAATCGTCTTGAGATACGAATTGCGATTGGCGAACCTGCGACGCATGCCGCGGAACCGGAAAACCTTCAGTAATAGCCCATACAAAAAGAGTACTATAAAATGATTCGACAGAAAGATGTTCTTGCAAAATCTTATCGGAAGAGACTTCACCCGAATCTCCCGGCCGAACAGCTCCAGCCGATATTCACAATCCTCCCGACCGCTGCCAAGCAGCGTGACACGGGCGTTCGGCCAACGACTGACTATCACCTTGATACTGCCCTCCACCAGAGCATTTACTCCGAGGTTCCCAGTATCGAAGGAAGGCCCGAGAAGGCATATTGAAACTTTCGTATCGCTTTGCTCAATCGGCATAGTAATCAGATCTGCGAAACTCATTCGTATTCAAAGAACGCTTCTTCTCGATGAGTCGGGCACCCGCCTGCCCGAAACACTTCACAAGCACATACTTAACGACAGATTTCACCGAGGGCCTGTCGGCGATTGATTGTTTCAACGTCACAAGACCTTCTTTTCTTCTGCCCGACCTTAATTGAGACAGACCGAGGTTGAACCGCGCCCCGCTTCTGCTCCCTGCGAGCAGCCGCCTCTCGCGAGGCTGCAGTTTGTCGCTTGCCCAGAGTTTGTCGTACATCCTAACCTGGCAACGGTAACTTTGGACAGGACACTCTTTCCGCTGCCTTGACAAGTTTACTTCCTTCGCTTCTGGCCGGCGATACACCAACACCAGAGACCTGTTGGACACCCCCCACGGCCCTTCGAGCGACAAACGTCTCATGAAGTCACCGTCTTCCCAAATTGTGATCTTCTCATCGAATCCGCCGATATCCATCGCTTTCCGGCGGGATGCCATCAATGTCGGAGTGA
Source organism: Sedimentisphaerales bacterium (assembly GCA_016932835.1). GTDB lineage: Bacteria > Planctomycetota > Phycisphaerae > Sedimentisphaerales > Anaerobacaceae > JAFGCD01. The sequence continues at coordinate 3,384 of JAFGCD010000079.1, read as the reverse complement.
AGAACTGGAACTTAAGCACATCCAGAAAGGGCCTCTCTATGATACGACCTTCCAAACAATAGCCGGGCCGACCTCGGATAGTAAATAAATCCACCGTATCGTCATCTCCGAGCACAACCGTCGCATTAGTAACATGCGCGACTATCTCGGGGTTATTTGAGACACAGGACATCTGCACAGCCAGCTTCTCAGGCAGCCATTCATCGTCCGAATCAAGAAATGCCACCCACTGCCCTTTCGCCGCTTCAATACCCGTATTCCGAGCGACGCTCACGCCGGCATTATCCTGGTATATGTAGCTTATCCTGTCCATGTAAGGCCCAAGGACTTCTTTAGTGTTGTCCGTTGAACCGTCATCGACAACGATGACCTCATAGTCACGCCACGTCTGCTCTAAAACCGAGTCTATCGCCCTGACGACGAACTCGGCCCGATTATAAGTCGGAATCACTACACTAACGATTGCCATTTACGCACTTCCTATTGCAACCAGATCCGATCACTACCCAACGTAGCCAGGTATTCCAAGCAAATCGTAAATCTCCTTTCGAATTCGCACGGCAGCTTCCCCCGGGTGGGGATTCATGCTCTTGGCTAATTCGTGAAGCTTCTCCATCGGGTAGGTGTTCATTGCTGAGGTTAATGCTTGTCGCAATTCTCGAGCATCATTCAGAATTGGCGCAAACTGTCGTATCTTCCACGTAACAGAGCCTCTCCAGATCAGCTCTTCCGGAACAGGAGTCAGGATTATTGGCTTCTCCAACAGAACTGCAGACTGAGCCAAACAAGTGTAATCACTCAGAACAATATCACTGGCAACCAGATATGATATCCAGCTCTCCGAAGGCTCCCGCACCACAAAGCCAAACTCTCTTTGCGAACGAAGGTACTCACCCCATACCCGTTGACCAGCCGGCTTAGGGCGATATTCGTGCGGATGGGCACTGAGAATGAACTTGAACTCCCCACGCATCTTTCGAGCTTCCTCCAGAAGCTCATCTCCCATCGTATGGAAGAGGCAATGTTCTCCCCAAGTACTAAGAATTAACACAACCACATCTCTCGGCTTATACCCTAACTCAAGGCGGAACTCGTCTCTTCGATCCGCCTGTGCCAATAGATCGTCATGCTCCATACTACCCACTACTCTGAAGATATCCCTTGATCCATGGCAGGATGCCAGAGCCAAGGACTTTTCTTCGTCCCGCTCTAAGAATATGCGAGCATAAAGAGGACGACCTTTTCTGTCGTAAGCACGGTCACTGCAAACATACCCCGTGGTTTCTCCCGCAAGCACCTTATTGGGGGAACCGTGTCCGATGTAAACGGCGGGAGACCGTCTTGTAGTGCCCCCAAAACAGTGGTCCGCACAGACAACCAAATCCCACGCCCTTGCACGAGCCCAGCCCTCGCTCACCTCCAAGGCTGGTAATTGGCTGCGCATATACTCTAAGTCACTGTCATTTTGTTGAAAAGACGAAGGCGGCAGAAAAGTGGCGTGAAACTTCAGCCGCCGATCACTCCTGAACAAATCCCAAAAGGCTCCGAGATACTTCACCATTAAGGGATCATTGCAGCAAAGCAAAATGTCCCTATTCTGCGAAAAACGGCAAGCGAAATAGAGCCTCGATACAACCCAAATAACACCTCTAAATACTCTTCTAATTAGTGTTCTCAGTATTATCTGATCCACCTCACGTCTTTCTCTGACCGATTTTGCATACCCACATCTTTCATCTCTATGTTTTCCCAAATGGAATGGACTTAAATTTGCTCAGAAGCCGGACCCACAGTCTCCGCTGCCCGTCTCTTCGCACGACCGCCATGCATTTCATACGCCTTAGGTACAGACAAATCGCAGCTATGCATTTGATCCGGTTGCCTCGCCTGGACTTCATTGGTCCGACCGGCTTAGTCATAATAATACTGTAGTAGTTCGTGTTTGACCATGACACATAATGAGACGGACGATAACCTCTTCGGGCATACATTTGAATGAGTTGCTTTGCTTGAACAGCTGTATCGCATGCCAACACTGAAGACCCGATCTCTCGTGCCCTGCACTCGACAACATCTAAAAGCATCGAGCCAACACCAAGCCCATAGAACTGGGGATCCACGGCAAATGATGAAAACTTCGCGACACCTTGACGCCCATAGCGCAACTTACCATTTGCTGGCGGCCTATGGAAAAGTATGGTGCCTATCATGCGCCCATTCACCATAGCGATATAGCACTCACCGTTTTTTATTCGGCGAAGTGTAACCTCTTCGTTTTGTGTTGCCGCAAGGTATTTGAGACCACTCTGTGCAAGCCGCTCATAGCCACGATGCAGAAGGTCCACTAGGTCGGATACCGAATCCGCGTCGCCAAATTGTCGAACCTCAATCTTATCATGGATGTCCTCTCTTTCAGAAATGGTTGACTTCCAATTAAACATAGAATCACTTGATCGGTCCATCCACGCACCTTTGCCCGCCCGGCTATTCAAGCTGTCCCCACTCGCCCTAACAAATGACTGTACATCTATATTGCAGCCTGTCGGTCTCATCACTATCCGAAATAGCGATGCTCTGCTCGGCTCAAATCATCTCGATCATCAATCTCACACCACGAATTAGCATCCACAACAACTGCCGAAATCTCCGGCTCGCTCAGGTAAATCAATGCGCCTAACACCAGTTCGAAGTAGCTCTGCACTCCGTGGACTCGAACATACAAATCAAGATAAGGCACAAAAAACTTAAGTAAGAAGTCTCTACTGAAATAATAAATGTTCACAGTCTTATATTTGTCGGAATAATCAAAGTCTGGACCTTGTGCCTTCTTGGTTATCAGTTCCTTGATTAGATTCTCCTCCCCAATCCGAACTACCGTTCCGTCCATGGTTGAACCATCATATTTACTGACTAGAACGCCACAATTCCTTCGCTTATCCAAGAGAGCGTCGATTAAAGACCCATCATAACACAAGTCACATTCAAGCAGTAAAGACTCTTCATTTAATCTGTCTCTCGCCAACCACAACGAGTACACGTTGTTTGTCTTATCGTAGATATCGTTTTCAATATATGATATCTTCATATTCCCAAATTGATGCCCAATCGCCTCGTACACTTTCTCCTTCATATGTCCGACAACAATAACAACGTTATCTACGCCACGCACATCCAGCAGTTCCAACGATCTTACCAACAGTGGTTTCCCGTTGACTGGTACAAGACATTTTGGAATCCTGTTGGTAATAGGCTGCAACCGTTTACCATATCCAGCAGCTAGTATCACCGCTTGCATACTCATCTCCTATGTTAAAAGTCTACTCCAATTCTCACTATTTTTTTACGCAAGTACTTGCTAATACGAAGTTTGGGAAATCTTCAAAG
>JAFGCD010000078.1 GCA_016932835.1 Sedimentisphaerales bacterium | reverse complement strand
TTTCAATTGACTGAAAGAAAAGCCATAATTGAGTATCCGACATATACAACCGAGAATTGCTGAACCTCTGTGAAAAACCAGAGAAACAAACCGTCTCATATCTCGAAGGAACATGAAATGAGCAAAGCGAATCTCCTGACTGTAGCGAGTCTGACAATATCAATAATCGCCCTCATTGGCTGCAAAAATGACAAAGCCGTACCGGATGCTCAGCCCAACGAACCATCGGTAAAACAGCAGCAGCCCGCACCACAGATCGAAACCGACCCCCAGGCCGTCGAGAAAGCCCTCGCCGCCGCCGAGCAATGGCTCGCACTCATCGATGCCGGCAAATACGCCGACAGTTGGGACCAGGCTGCCGGCTACTTCAAGACAGCCGTGCCAAAGGAAGCCTGGTTGGCCTCATTGAGCAAGACCAGAACGCCCCTGGGAAAAAACGTTTCCAGAAAACTGAGAACCAAAAAGTTCGCCACTTCAATCCCGGGCGCCCCGGACGGAGAGTATGTAATTATCCAGTACCAGGCCGGCTTCGAAAAAGAGTCCGTGGTCATTGAAACCATTACGCCCATGCTGGATAAAGACGGCAACTGGAGAGTCTCGGGATACTTCGTAAGATAGCCGACGCAGACCAACCTCGCCGCCGGAAGCAGAAAAATCAAGATCAAGGAGTCCGCTATGTCTTCCCGTGCTTATCTGGGCAAATTGCACATCTGTCTTGTTGTTGTCGGCGTGTGCCTGCTCTCCGGCAGGGCCGCAGGTGAATTCCCGAAGTTCGAATACCACAAAATCGCCGAAATCGGAAACCAGATGGGCCAGACCTCACTCGTCGATGTCGATAAAGACGGCGACCTTGACTGGGTCGCAGGCTGCAATGGCGGAGATATATGGTGGTTCGAGTACGAAAGCCCCGACAACTGGACGCGGCATCTGCTCGGCAGAGAAGCCCCTACCGACGTCGGCGGAACAGCGTTCGATATTGACCACGACGGCTGGATAGACCAGGTCTCAGGCGGCGCCTGGTATAGAAACACAGGCAAACCACGCCTGCAGCAGTTTGTCAAATATCCCAACGGCGTGACCGGCCGCTGCCATGACAACGTCGCCGCGGACATCGACGGCGACAAAAAACTCGATCTCGTCGCAATGAGCGACAAAAGCGCCCTCTTCTGGTACAAGATACCTCCCGACCCGACCGCCAAGTGGAAAGAACACAAAATCGGCGACTCCGTACACGGAGCAATCGACCCCGCAGGAGTCGGCGATATCGACGGCGACGGCGACAACGACGTCGTCCGAACGAATGTATGGTTCGAAAACGCCGACGGCAAAGGAACGAAATGGACCCCGCACAACAACATCGACTTCGGCCAGCCCGACGCCAAATGGCCCCTAATGACCAAATCATGGATTACCGACCTCGATAAAGACGGAGATAATGACATCGTCCAGACCGAAGGTGATTACCTCAGCGGAAGGCTCGCTTGGCATGAGAATATCGACTCTAAGGGCCTAACTTGGGCCAGACACATCATCGCAGACAAATCAGGACAGGATTTCCACTCCCTCGCAGTCGCCGACTTCGACAATGACGGCGACCTCGACATATTCTCCGGCGGAGGACCCCTGACCCCAAAACCCCCGCACAGGTGGTTCATCTGGGAAAACGCAGAAGGCAACGCCGCTCGATGGATTCAGCATGAAATACTGACCGGAAAAAGATGCCACGAAGCAAAGGCCGCAGACGTGGACGGCGACGGAGATATCGACATCTGCTCGAAGCCCTGGAACGGCAGCGAACACGTCTATCTCGCCAATCTGCTCAAATAAACCCGGTCTCTGCTTGACGGAGACACCGTTTTCGGTTATCCTGCCTGCCTGGTGAAAACCCGATGATACCCCTGCAATGCCGGTCTGGATATGGGCAGCCACAAAATCATAATCGGTGACTCGAGAAAAATGGACCTCCTGGACGACGAATCCGTCCATCTGGTCGTCACTTCGCCCCCTTATTGGCAACTCAAAGACTATGGACCGAAACAGCAGATCGGATACAACGACACCTACCAGGATTACATAAACAACCTCAATCTGGTTTGGAATCAATGCCATAGAGTCCTCCACAAGGGCTGCAAGCTCTGCGTAAACATAGGCGACCAGTTCGCCCGGTCGGTTTATTACGGGCGGTATAAAATCATCCCCATCCGAACGGAGATAATCAGATTCTGCGAAACCGTCGGCTTCGACTACATGGGGGCGATTATCTGGCAGAAGGTCACAACCTGCAACACAACAGGCGGGGCCGCAATAATGGGTTCCTTCCCATATCCGCGAAATGGAATCATAAAAATAGACTACGAGTTCATCCTGATATTCAAAAAGCTCGGAAAAGCACCTGCAGTCTCAAAAAAAACAAAAGAACAGTCCAGGCTCTCCAAAGAAGAGTGGAACCAGTACTTCTATGGGCACTGGAACTTCAGCGGTGCCAGACAGGATGACCACATAGCACCCTTCCCTGAAGAACTCCCTTCAAGGCTGATTAAGATGTTCAGCTTTGTCGGAGAAACCGTTCTCGATCCTTTTCTCGGAAGCGGAACAACTTCCGTCGTTGCTTCGAAACTCGCAAGAAACTCTGTTGGCTATGAGATAAACAGCGAATTCGTTACGACGATAGACCGAAGAATCGCGCAGACAGCCGGTCTCTTCAACGCAAAGCATAATGTCCAAGTTGTAAGGCAAGAGCTTCTATCCGCCGATTTCCAGCAGGAGATCGATAATCTGCCGTATCGTTTCGAAGACCCCGTCTCATTTGACCGAAAGATCGATCCCAAAACCCTCAGATTCGGCTCCAGAATCGACGCCGGACAGACAAACAAAGAGCCTTCATACGCTATCAAAGAAGTATTCTCACCCTCACAACTGCTTCTGGATAGCGGAGCCAGAGTAAGACTGATCGGTATAGAACCTGATGGAGAAAATGACCCTGAAGCCGTCGAATTTCTTAAAAACCTGACCAGAGGACAGAGACTCTCTCTAAGGTTTGACCACACAAAACACGGCCCGGACGGACTTCTTCTGGCGTACGCATATTTACAAAACAAAACACATGTTAATGCCCATCTAATCAAGACTGGCTTGGTCGGGGTCGATACAGTATCGAAATACAGAATGAAGGATAGATTCCTGTCTCTGTCTCCCCAGGAGGTTCGATGAAAGTCAGACTCACAAACGAGGAGATCAGAGCTTACCTGGACATCCAGGCGCCTGAATTCCCGAAGTACACAACACAATTGCTGAATCTCGCAAACCAGAATGCACAGGGGACAAGGCCAAGAGTCGTAGGACAGATGAGCGAACTGATTCAGCATTTTACCGGAAAGACCCTCCACGATTGGGAGCGGTGGTATCAACGGGAAAAGCCGGATGCGATAAAGGCTGCCACTGAGAAGGTGCTGCAGATGGTGAAAAACCTCCGTGAAGCAATAGCGAAAATTGATGAAGAAATAATCGAGCAATGGATTAGAGACCTCGTCATCGTCAAGACCTATATGGGCCTCAGATTCCAGGAAGCCATTCTGAAAAAAGGCGCTGAACTTAAAAATCAAACATATAGGCTTGCCGAACCGGCCGAAGAGGCTGTTGGTGCTGATGGATTCATAGGCGAGACCCCTGTATCAATCAAACCAACGACTTATCGAGTCAAAGCCGGATTGTCGGAAACGATACTTGTCCAGGTAGTGTTTTATGAAAAGACAAAAAATGGACTTGTTGTGGACTATGGTCGAATCGTAGATTAACAGAACGCTAACCGAAAGAGGAATCTTTGCCGTTGAATGCTGGGAGAAATGGGTATTCTCAGGTCGAATGACTATTCCTTAATTTGTTTTTTGGACTTCTGTAATGCTGAAACGAACACATAATTGCGGCCAGCTCCGGGCCGAAGATGCTGACAAGAAGGTCGTAGTAGAAGGATGGGTGCACTCCTATCGCGACCACGGCAACCTCGTATTCATAGACCTGCGCGACCGACAGGGTATCACCCAACTCGTCTTCAACCCCGATACCCGGCCTGAAGCGCACAAGCTCGCACGCACCGCACGCTGCGAATGGGTCATCGCCGCCGAAGGCGTCGTCCAGCCCAGGTCCGAAGGAATGGAAAACCCAAAACTGCCTACAGGCCAGATCGAAGTCGCCGTCCAGAGGCTCGACATCCTCAACGTCGCAAAGACCCCCCCCTTCGAACTGGATGGCGCAGAGAAAACCGGCGAAGAACTCCGCCTGACAAACCGATACATCGACCTGCGAAGGCCCGATATGCAGAACAGGCTCAGGGTCCGACACAACGTCACCTCTGTCGTCAGGGACTATTTCGACAAACTCGGTTTCTGGGAAATCGAAACGCCGATGCTCGCCAAGAGCACACCAGAAGGCGCCAGAGACTTCCTCGTCCCAAGCAGGCTGGTGCCCAACAGCTTCTACGCACTGCCCCAGTCCCCACAGCTCTTCAAGCAGATACTAATGATAAGCGGCGTCGATAAGTACTTCCAGATAGTCCGCTGCTTCCGAGATGAAGACCCGCGAGCAGACAGGCAGGCAGAGTTCACACAGATCGACGTCGAAATGAGCTTCGTGGACAGCGACGATGTCATAACCGTCAACGAAAAGCTCGTGGCGAGAATCTGGAAAGAGATTCTCGGCATCGACGTCCAGCTCCCGATGCGTCGAATGACCTACAAAGAAGCCGTGGACAACTACGGAATCGACAGGCCCGACCTGCGATTCGACATGAAGCTCAAAGACATCTCCGACCTCGCCTGGCAGACCTCCTTCAAGGTATTCACCTCGACAATCGAAAACGGCGGTGTCGTCAAGGGCCTCTGCGCACCAGCAGGAGACCACTACTCCAGAAGTGATATCGAAAAAACCCTCACAAACTTCGCAGCCGATTACGACGCAAAGGGCCTGGCATGGTTCAAGGTGAAAACTGAAGGCGAACAAACCTCCCTCATCGGAGGCCTCGCCAAGTTCTTCACAGGCGAGCTCCAGCAGCAGCTCCTGCAGAGATTCGACGCAAAAGACGGAGACCTCCTGCTCTTCGTCGCAGATTCCGAGGCCGTCGCAAACAAGGCACTCGCCCCGCTGCGATGCAGAATCGCCCGTGACTTGAAACTCTACAACCCCGATGCCTTCGAGTTCGTCTGGGTCGTGGACTTCCCTCTCTTCGAGTGGAATGAAGACGAAAAGCGATACGACTCGCTCCATCACCCCTTCACCTCGCCCGTCGAGCAGGACATGGACAAGCTCGAAACCGACCCGGCCAACATCTGCTCTCAGGCATACGACATCGTAGTAAACGGTTCCGAAATCGGAGGCGGAAGCATTCGTATTCACAATCCCAAAACCCAGCAAAAAGTATTCGACCTGCTCAATATATCCAGGCAGCAGGCACGGGACAGATTCGGATTCTTCCTTAAAGCCCTTGAGTACGGCGCCCCGCCCCACGGCGGAATCGCTTTCGGACTCGACAGGCTCGTAATGCTCCTTACCAAAACAGAAAATATAAGGGACGTCATCGCATTTCCAAAAACTCAGAGAGGCCAGTGCCTCATGACCGACGCACCCAGCGAAGTGGACCCCAAACAGCTCGACGAACTGAACCTCAGAGTCCAGAAACACTCGCACATTACCGAAGATAAAACAGACGACTCCAAGTGATACCGACCAGAACATTGTGATCCTTCGCAACCAACTGCTGACGCCCGCAGGCACGCGCCATACAGAAAGCTTATGCGACTGAATTTGAACAAACTGTTGAAGCTTCTCGAATTGCTCCGCCTCTGGCCCCTTTCGCTCGCCGAAAAGTGCAGGCTGGCATTCGGAGCAGCGGTCATCTTCATCCTATTCCTCGCACTGCTGCTGCCCTATATCTGGATGGGCCAACTCACCAAAAAAGGATTGCTCGACACCAACAAGGCAAAGGCCGAAACCATACTGTCCAGATTGCATTTCCAGCTTAAGGATGCCCCCGAGGCCGCCCTGCCAACCCTGAATACAACAGGCGCCCTCGCCGATCCCAATAACCCAGAAATACGGTGGATACGTTTCCCGAAAGACAGCGAAGAACCCCTCAAAAATCTGACCCCCGAACAGCAAACCACTGTAAAAATGCTCAAATCCGTCGAAACAAGAGATGACGACATCGAAATCGCTAAAACCAAAGGACTTGAAAGCAACTACATCAGAATCTTCCGAGCAACCGCAGGCTGCATAACATGCCACAACGCCGAGGGCTCGGCGGCGGCATTTACGCTAAATGAGCCGGTCGGAATCGTAATCATTCGCTCTCTCGGAGTCGAAAGCGAGGTAAGCAAAACCGTCGTCCTAAATCGTATCTGGATTGCAGTCTCATGGCTGATAGGCGTCACAGGCGCAATCGTGGCATTCTACTGGATTACCCAAAGGGTAATACTGCGCCCCATTCGACAACTCAGAGCGCTCGCAAACAACGTCGCAGAAGGCAACCTCGATACGAGAAGCTCGATCGCAACGCGCGATGAATACGAAAAACTCGCAACCGCATTCAACCACATGCTCGACGGACTACAGGCCGCGCAGGAAAAGCTCCGCGAAGCAAACAGGCAGCTCGACGCAAAAATCATAGAGCTTTCGGAAAGAAATATCGAACTGTTCAAAGCCAACAAGGTCAAAAGCGAATTCCTCGCAAACATCTCCCACGAATTCAGAACCCCCCTCAACGCAATTATGGGATTCGCCCAGGTGCTCAGAGACAAACCGAAAACCCTTAAAACAGATAAGGGCAAGAAGTACGCCGAAAACATCATAATAAGCGGCAACCGCCTGCTAAGCATGATCAACGACCTGCTCGACCTCGCAAAAACCCGGGCCGGAAAAATGGAACTCCACATCGAAAAAACCTCAGCAGCAAACCTCTGCGAGGGACTTGTCGCGTCCTTCTCACTGTTGACGCAGAAAAAGAAGATAAAGATCAAGCATACCGTCGATCAGAATATCCCAATCCTGACAACCGACGTCGGCAAGGTGCAGCAGGTCCTCTATAACTTCCTAAGCAACGCCGTCAAGTTCACCTCTGCCAAGGGAAGAATCGAAATCCAGGCACGGATGCTCGACGACAAAACCGCCCGATTCGCCGTTAGCGATACGGGCTGCGGAATAGCGGAAGCCGACAAGGAAAAAATCTTCGACAAGTTCAGCCAGGTCGATGGCTCGATAACCCGCGAATCGCCCGGCAGCGGACTCGGACTGACAATAAGCAATGAGCTGGCCGCAATGCTCGCAGGTGACATAGGCCTCGAAAGCGAACTCGATGTCGGTTCGACATTCTGGCTCGACATACCCGTAACGCTGACCGCAGAACAAGACAAGCCCAAAAGCCTCAAGCAAATCTAAAGTTGCTCCACCTGCCGTGCCGCATTACACTATTGGGAAAATGCACTGACCCTTAAGACCAGAATAGGAGTCTTCTCATGCGTTCTTTTTTCGCTGCCCTGCTGTTATGTTTGAATCTTCCGGCAATCGCCGCGACCGCCGGCCAAACGCATCCCTTCTCAATCCGCGACATGCTCGCGATGGACCGAATCTTAGACCCCCAGCTCTCCCCCGACCGAGAGCATATCGTATTCACCTTGAGAACGACAGACCTTGAAGCCGACAAAGGCCGAACAGACCTCTGGCTCGTCTCCGCAGATGGTGCGAACCTGCGACGCCTCACCTCACACGAAGCAGCCGACTCCAACCCCCGATGGGCCCCGGACGCCAAATCGATCTACTTCATCTCAACCAGATCCGAGTCTTCGCAGATCTGGCGCATCCGAATCGACGGCGGAGAAGCAGAGCAAATCACCGATCTGCCTCTCGACGCCGGAAATCTCATTATCTCGCCCGATGGAAAATACCTCGGCTTCACCATGGACGTCTTCCCCGGAACAACACCCAAAAGCACCAAAGAAAAACTCGACGCCCTAAAAGAAAGAAAGGCCACCGGCAGAATCTACGAAAAGACATTCGTCCGTCACTGGGACACCTGGAAGGACGGCCGACGCTCACACCTCTTCGTAATCCCCGCAGCAGGAGGCCCGCCCACCGACGTAATGCCCGCTATGGATGCCGATACCCCCTCCAAGCCATTCGGAGGCCCTGAAGAGATGACCTTCACGCCGGACAGCAAAGCGGTAGTCTTCTCCGCTCGCGACGTCGGCGACGAAGAACCCTGGTCAACTAATTTCGACCTCTACCATACGCCCCTCGCAGGCGCCGAAAAGCCTCGCAGCCTCACCGAGAAAAACCGCGCATGGGACACATTCCCCGTCTTCTCACCCGACGGAAAGACCCTTGCTTACCTGGCGATGGACAGGCCAGGCTACGAATCGGACCGCCTGAGAATCGTCCTCCAACCCTGGCCAAAAGGGAAAAAACGCATATTGACGGAAAAATGGGACCGAAGCCCCTCATCGATCTGCTTTACGCCCGACGGAAAAACAATATATGCCGTCGCAACCAACCTCGGCCAAAGGTCCCTTTTCGCAATCGACGTCAAGACCGCCTCGGTCCGAACACTCATCAGGGATGGCTCGATAAGCGCCCCGGCAATAGCGGGCGACAGAATCATCTACGCGATGAACAACCTGAAGTCCCCCGCCGAACTCTACTCAGCCGCCCTCGACGGAGGCGATGTCCGCAATATCACAAATATAAACGCCGAAAAACTCGCCGCCGCACGAATGGGAGATTACGAACAGTTCACTTTCAAGGGCTGGAAAGACCAAACCGTATATGGGTACATCGTCAAGCCCGTCGATCTCGACACCCGCAGGAAATACCCCGTCGCATTCCTCATCCACGGCGGCCCCCAGGGCTCCTTCGGCAATACGTTCCACTACCGCTGGAACCCCCAGGCCTACGTAGGAGCAGGCTATGCGGCAGTAATGGTCGATTTCCACGGCTCAACAGGATACGGCCAGGAATTCTGCGATTCGATACGAGGAGACTGGGGAGGCAAGCCGCTCGAAGACCTCCAAAAAGGTCTCGACGCCGCATTGAAACGCTGCGAATGGATGAACGCAAAAGAGGTAGCAGCGCTTGGCGCATCTTTCGGAGGATACATGATCAACTGGATCGCCGGAAACTGGCCCGACAGGTTCAAGTGCATGGTAAATCACGACGGAAACATCGACGAGAGAATGGCATACTTCGATACCGAAGAACTCTGGTTCCCAGAATGGGACCACTTCGGTACCCCCTGGACCAACTCCCAAGCCTATGAAGAACAGAATCCTGTGAACTTCCTCAAAAAATGGAAAACCCCAATGCTCGTCATCCACGGAGGCCTCGATTTCCGGGTCGCAGAAACCCAGGGACTCGGCACTTTCAACGCCCTCCAGCGACTTGGAATCCCAGCCAAGCTGCTCTATTTCCCTGATGAGAGCCACTGGGTCTTAAAGCCAAACAACTCGATCCTCTGGCACGAAACAGTAATAGACTGGCTCGACCAGTGGCTAAAAAACTAAGAGCTTCTAATTGTTAGACGCTCTAAGCACGATGTGGAAAAAACGCCCTCTTAACAGGCATCCGGACTCATCGCCCGCCAAGCCGGCAGACCGATATTTTCTGAGTTTTATTCAGAACCCCCATGTCTCGGTATGCGTATAACCTTATAGGACTGGTTGTAAACGGGCCGGGATGTCTTCTCAGACGCCTCCTCCTTTCTCGGCCCGTTTTCTTTTGCCTCCATTACGCTTGATTCGGACCCGCGGAATCTGTATAATACCCCCTCGTTCTTCGCGGAACGAGATTCTTGAACAGAAGCTTCGAAGGCTCTAAGTAACGAAAGGCACAATGATGAACAAAAAGCCTGTAAGGGTTATCTTCCCAGGCTCTTTTGACCCGATTACGAACGGCCATCTCGACGTTATTCAAAGAGCAACAAAACTCTTTGACGAGTTGATAATAGCCGTCGGGCGAAGCCCTATCAAAAATCAACTGTTCGCACCGGAAGAACGGCTCGAAATGATTGCTGAACTCATAACCGCTATGCCCGGAGTATCCGTCGAGAGTTTCGAAGGCCTAACCGTAGAATACGCAGCCAGCAAAAAAGCAGACGTGATACTCAGGGGACTGCGAAGTCTTACCGACGTCCAGTACGAATTCCAGCTCGCAATGACAAACAGAGCTGTCGCAGGAATAGAAACCGTCTTTATCATGACATCAGAGCAATACGGGTTCACAAGTTCGACCTTAATTCGAGAAGTCGCAAGCCTCGGCGGAAACCTCTCGAATCTCGTCCCGAAAAACGTCCACAAACGCCTGCAGCAGCGCTTTAATAATAAGTAGATTACCTTAATAAAAAAGGCGACAAGCCCCGAGAGCAACGGCAGTGTTCACAATTAGTGTCGAAATGACCTTCAAAGCAAGCCATCAATTGACCCTCTCCGACGGTTCAATAGAGCCCGTACACAGCCACGATTGGTCCGTCGCTGCCGAGGTCGCCGGCGAAAAGCTAAACGACACGGGCTTCGTTATCGATTTCAACGACCTCAGGGCCGAGCTTCGAGGCATTATCACACCCCTTGAGAACACCCAACTGGGCAATCTCGATTGCTTTGAAAACGAAAACCCCTCTGCCGAGAATGTAGCGAAATATGTTTATGAAAAATTGAGCCCCAAACTGCCCAAAAGCGTACATCTACAGAGTATCGCCGTCGGCGAAGAGCACCGCTGCCGGGCAAAATTCACCGGATAAGAGTATCAAACTGTAGTTGATTTGGAAATTTGACGATTATTAGGGCGTATTCCTGGTATAATTAGGTAATGGTTTAATATGCTGTGCCAAATCTGCAAAAATAAGGATGCGACTATTCACCTGACCGAAATTACCGACGGTATGCGCTCGGAGATGCACATCTGCGAGCGCTGTGCAGCCGAACAGGGTATCGCCGTCAAAAGCCAAATCCCCATAAACGAACTGCTCATCAATCTCCTCGCCGCCCAGCCAAACGACGACGAACTCGCCGACCCGGCCCAGCAGCAGATTGCCTGCCCGATTTGCGGCTTTACCCTCGAACATTTCCGCAAAGAGGGGGTCCTCGGCTGCCCAAACGACTATGAAGTCTTTGCCAAGTCCCTTCAGCCGCTCATAGAAAGGGCGCACTGCGGAAAAACAACGCACAATGGAAAACTGCCTTCGACAATGTCACAGGATACCAGAAAACAAATCGAACTGCTCAACCTGAGGCAGCAGCTCGATACCGCCGTACAAAATGAAAATTACGAACTCGCCGCCAGGTTACGCGACGAAATATCCGAACGTGAAAAATAACTGCGACCGAAAAATTGGAAGCACGGAGCAATTTACCTGCGGAAAAACATGAAACTTACAGATATTAGCGGCGACATCAACGAGTGGTTCGACGGCTCCGGCCCTATGTCGGACATCGTGATCTCTTCCAGAATCCGACTGGCACGCAACCTGGCCGGGTATAAATTCCTCGGAAGATGCTCAAACACCGAAAAAGCCGAAATACTCAAAAAGCTCAAAGATGTCCTCATGTCACTCGACCTCGGCGACAAAGTCTCATATATCAGCGTTGACAAGGCGCCCGCCCTCAACAGAAATTTCCTTGTCGAACGCCACCTCATCAGCCGACATCACGCCTTCGGCAAAGGGCCTCGCGGCGTAGTCCTGTCCCAGCGGGAATCCTTCACCGCTATGATCAACGAGGAAGACCACCTCAGAATACAGGTCCTCAAGGCCGGCTGCCAGCTCTCGCAGTGCGCAAAACAGATAAACCAAATCGACGACATGATAGAACAAAAGGTCAAATACGCCTTCAGCCCCCAATTCGGATACCTGACCGCATGTCCGACAAATGTCGGAACGGGAATAAGGGTCTCGGTCATGCTGCACCTGCCCGCCCTGAAGATGACGGACCAGATCGAGAAGTTCTTCAATGCCGCTAAGGATATGAGCCTGGCCGTAAGAGGACTCTTCGGAGAGGGCACCGAGGCCGCAAGCGACCTCTTCCAATTGTCCAATCAGGTGACACTCGGCGTCTCAGAATCCCAGATCGTCTCCGAATTCGAGAACAGCATCATTCCGGAGGTTATCGAATACGAAAACGCCGCCAGAAACCACCTGCTCGCAAGCGATACCAGAATCCTCGACGATAAAATCTCACGCGCAATGGCGCTGTTGCAGAACGCACACCTGATAAGCTCCCAGGAAGCCCTTTTCCTCCTCAGCCACTTGAGGCTCGGAATAAACATGCACAGGCACATGGGCGCATCCACCCCCGCCATAAAAAGGCTCTGCACGCTCTGCGACAACGTCAAGACCAAAGGAGCACAGGGCCTGTCAATCGCAACAATAAACCGTCTTTTCATGCTTACGCTCCCGGCCCATCTCCAGTTAAACCACGGAGAAACGCTCGAACCCGCCGGCAGAGACGCCCTGCGCGCCCAAATCATACGAGAAGCACTGAATCAGGATACCCCCCAATAATCCGGCACAATGCAAGGCGATTTATCGGACGCAAAACCCGCCCAACCTGCCAAAATGGCACAATAACCCCCCTCTTAGAATCCGAAAAATAATGCGACAGAACGCATAAACCCCGCATAGGCAAACACTTAAACAACCCAAGCCAACTTGAATCGCCGATTGGCACGCCTTTTGCACATTCTCCTAATTGGCGAGCCATGAATATAGACGCAGCGCCCTGTGTGCAGGGGAATATTCGAACCGGCCCGCAGAAATAAACGAGATACAAAGAGGCGAACGCATAAACGAAAGGAAGTTCACTATGGCTAAGATCATCGGAATAGACCTGGGAACGACAAATTCTGTCGTGGCGGTAATGGAGGGCTCTTCACCAAAAGTCCTGATCAATTCCTCCGGTTCAAGATTGACGCCGTCCGTCGTCGGATTCACAGATAAAGGAGAAAGGCTCGTCGGGCAAATCGCACGCCATCAGCAGGTGACAAACCCGGAAAACACCATGTTTTCAATAAAACGCTTCATGGGCCGAAGACACAACGAAGTCTCCTCAGAAGAGAAAATAGTGCCATATAAAATCACCGGCGCAGCCGACGAACTCGTCAAGGTCAGAGCAAGAGGCAAGGAGTACACCCCTCCGGAAATATCAGCAATGATCCTGCAGGACCTCAAGAAAACCGCCGAGGACTACCTCGGAGAAGAAATAACCAAGGCAGTTATAACCGTCCCGGCATATTTCAACGACGCACAGAGACAGGCAACAAAAGACGCCGGAAAGATAGCAGGCCTCGAAGTCGAGAGAATTATAAACGAACCCACCGCAGCAGCGCTGGCATACGGACTTGAGAAAAAGAAAAACGAGAAGGTAGCCGTCTTCGATTTCGGCGGTGGAACCTTCGACATCTCGATCCTCGACATCGGCGACAATGTCTTCGAGGTGCTAAGCACCAACGGAGATACCCACCTCGGCGGCGACGACCTCGACGCAGTCCTGATAAACCACCTCGCCGACGAGTTCAAAAAGGCCGAAGGAATCGACCTCAGACAGGACCCGATGGCCCATCAGAGACTCAAAGAAGCCGCCGAAAAGGCCAAATGCGAGCTCAGTTCGCAGGTCGAGAGCACCGTCAATCTGCCGTTTATCACCGCCGACGCATCAGGACCCAAGCACCTGCAGATCACGATCACACGCAGCAAATTCGAGTCGCTGATCGAGCCCGTCCTCGACCGCCTGAAAACACCATGCAGAAAAGCTATCGATGACGCCAAATTGAAGCCCTCTGAAATCGCCGAAGTCCTGCTCGTCGGAGGATCAACGAGAATCCCAAAGGTGCAGCAAATCGTCAAAGAAATCTTCGAGAAAGAACCGAATAAGAGCATCAACCCTGACGAGGTCGTCGCGCTGGGAGCCGCAATTCAAGGCGCTGTACTCGCCGGAGATGCAGGAGTCAAAGATATCCTGCTCCTCGACGTCACTCCGCTTTCACTGGGCGTCGAAACCCTGGGAGGAGTGATGACAAAGCTCATCGACCGAAACACAACAATACCAACCAGCAAAAAGGAAGTCTTCTCAACCGCAGCCGACAGCCAGACAACAGTCGATATCCATGTCCTGCAGGGCGAGAGGGAGTTCGCAAGGGACAATCGCACCCTCGGAAGGTTCCAGCTTACGGACATCCCCCCGGCGCCGCGAGGAATGCCCCAGATTGAAGTCGCATTCGATATCGACGCCAACGGAATCCTGAACGTATCGGCAAAAGACCTCGGCACAGGAAAGCAGCAGTCGATCGAAATCAAATCGAGCTCGGGACTGAGCGAGCAGGAAATCGAAGAGATGACGAAAAATGCAGAAGCCCATGCCGAAGAAGACAAGAAAAAACGCCAGGTCGTTGACCTCAAAAACCAGGCCGACCAACTGGTCTATTCGACAGAGAAGACACTGAAAGAGCATGGAGATAAAGTGTCGGCCGAAACCAGAGGCAACATCGAAAACGCCGTCAACAACCTCAAAGAGGTTGTAAAGGGCGAAGATGCCGATGCCATAAAGAAAGCCATCGACGCCCTCGGAGAAGCTGGCCAGGAACTCGGCAAAACGCTCTACGAAGAAGCGGCTAAAAAGCAGGCCGCCTCAGCCCCCCCCGGCCAGTCCGCAGGTCATGACGCACCGCCCCAGGATGAACCACAGAGAAAAGGAAGCGACGACGTAATAGACGCCGAATTTGAAGCCAAGGACGGCTGATCGAGACGCTAAAGACTCGAATAGCCCGCATTTCGAATCACGGGCCGGAATCGTCCCAATATCGAGGCGTCGATAAACGCCCGAATGGACTACCGGCCCAATTATTTGCCTATACAGAAGCTCCCGAAAATCCGACCGAGTATCTCCTCGTCAATCTCAACACAGCCGGGTTGTTCAATAGATGAAAGGCACTGATAAGCAGCCCGCAGCATCATAGCCGTGACCTCGCACGCAGCGCCGAGCTTGTCCCCTGCGAATTGATCGACGGCCTCCGTTAAATGCTCAATCGCCTCGCTAACCGCCTGCCGGTGCCGTGCAGTAAGAGCAACGAAACCTGAAAAATCCTCGGAGAAAGGCAGCTTCGCCTGCTGCGAAAATTTGACAAGTCGGCCGTCAATCGCCTCGCGAATAACATCAATCCCGCGACCGCCAACAACCGAAATCGGCAAAAATGACGCCCCGAATAGACCCTCCAGCTCGGCCAACCGACAGGCCGCAGCATCCCCGCAAACCAGATCCGATTTCGTCGCAACCATGATTACGCTGCCGCTGTCAACCATCCTGCGAACGGCAAAATCCTCACCCCAGTCGTCTTTCGAGATATCCACACAAAACACAACCACAGAACTCTTCCGAAGCGCCTCAATCGCCGCCTCCTGCGCCAACTCATCGAGTACGCCGGCCGGCTCTACAATCAGACCTGCACAGTCGAACAAAACACATCGGCAGTGAGCCAATGTCGCCACGCCCGTCAGAACGTCTCTTGTCGTCTTGCGCTCCCCCGAAACGATGCTCCTGTCCTCGCCAAGAAGCGTATTGACCAGGCTGCTCTTGCCCGCATTCGGAGACCCCGCCACGCCGACCGAAGGCATATCCACAACAGATTCATAACCTATACCCCCGGCCAACAAATCTTCGAGCTGCTTCCTGATCTCACAAAGCCTCGCAAGAACTTCCTGCCCGGTGATAAATTCGATATCCTCGCCGCTGAAATCCAGCCCGGCTTCGATCAAACTGAGGCAATCCATCACCGCAGAACGTATCGCCTCGGCCGATTCCGAAAGCTGACCGCCCAGAAGCTTCTCAGCAGCCGCCAGTTGATACCTGTTCGAACTGCTGACAACCTCATTGACAGCCTCGGCCTGCGCGAGGTCGATCTTGCCGTTCAGATAGGACCTCGCCGTAAATTCGCCGGGACCGGCCATCCGCAGGCCCATACCGAGCAAACCGCCCACCAACACCTCCACAACAGCAGGATTCGTATCGACGTGAAGTTCCGCAACATCCTCACAGGTATAAGAACGAGGACCGACAAAAACGTATAATCGGCCATCGACACTAAAACCATCCTCGATGGCGACACTACCTGAGAAAAGACCGCTGCCCCACTGAGAAACAGCACCCTTGAAAATCCGCCCGCAAACTTCGAACGTCCGCGCCCCGCTTATACGGACTATCGCTCTGCCTGCCCCCGCCGCCGAACTCACTGCCAAAATCGTGTCGCTCGAATCGTACATCACGCACGCTTAAGTCTTGAAAAAAGGCTTGGGCTTCTTCTTCTTTAGCTTGCCGCCCGTCTTCATCGTCGTCGCCACCACACCCTGAGAATCGGCCTCCTCCTTCTCACGGATGTGCTTGCGGATAACATACTGCTCGATTACACCGGCAAAAGTGCTCGACATGATATACAAATTCACCCCCGATGGAGCCTTGTAGAGCATCAATGGGAACAGCAGGGGCATCATAATCATCATCATCTTCTGCTGCTGTGCAACCTGGGGATTAGTACTCGAAGAAGCCGGCTTGGGCATCAGCTTCTGCTGAAGGTAAAACGCAACGCCCATCATCAGAGGCAGCAGATTAAGAGATTCGATCTTCCACCCTATCAGCGGAATAACTATAACCTTCGGGAAAATGTATGCCGCATCCGGCATAGAAAGATCCGTAATCCAAAAAGGCAGGAACCTCGCCCCGCGAAGATCGATACTCGCATAAACCGCGCTCCACAACGCAATCCAGATCGGCATCTGAATCATCATCGGCAGAAAGCCCATTATCGGAGACGCCCCCTGTTCCCGGTAAAGGGCCATCATCTGCTTGTTCATCTCCGCCTTGTTGTTTGCGTACTTCTTCTTGATCTCCTCAGCCTTGGGAGCCAGCTTCTGCATCTTGCTCATCGAAACCTGGCTCTTCTTCGTAATCGGATGCAGAATCAGCCGAACGCAGAAAACCAGAATGATAATCACGACGCCGTAGTTGCCGATGAACCCGTACATCGCCTTCATAATCGCCAGTATCCCGAACGCAAGCGGCTTGATAATACTCGCCGGGCAGCAGCAGCCGATAAAGTCTATAGTCTGCACAAAACCCAGCCTGCGATACATCTCGTTCTTATCGAAGAAGCTCTTGTCCTTCGGACCGACGTAAAGCTGGAATTTGTAGGTCGCGGAACTGTCCGCAGAACCCTTCGCAGCCAGATTCTTCGACCCGATCGTCAAATCAAGGGATATGTTCTCGTCGCCGCTGTCGCTCTCGCCGTCTGGATCGTAGTATGAACCGACTTGATCCGTAATCCAGTCACAGTAGTCCCGGCCTGTATCGGGCTCCGGCACAAGAATCGCCGCAAAATACTTGTTTACCGCCGCCGCCCAGAGCAAGCCCCCGCTCGGCTCCACAAGACGCCTCTTCTTAATATCCCCGCCGGCTTTGCGAAGCTTGTTCTTGTCAAGCCGAACCCCGACTATCTCACCTGATTTCTTGTAACCCGCTATGACCTTCCGCATATCCGTCCGGAAGGACTCCCTGCCGAAACCGCCCGGACCTTGCAGCTTGAAATGAACCGTCTCTTCGTTATCCAGAAGGTTCTCGACAACAATACTGCAATCCACCAGGTAGCTGCCGGGCTGTATCGTATATGTCTTGGTCAGCTTCATCGCCGGCTGATTAGTATCCTGAACCTTGATAAGAGCCTCGAACTTGACGGATTCAGACCCGCCCCCATCTTTCTCCACCCCGGCAACCTTCCAGTGCAGCCGGTCCAAAGGCAGTTGGAGCCCGTGATTGTCAAAAACAAAATTGCTGTTCGCCATCGACAGGATTTCCCCGCCCCCTTCTGTCTTGATCGGCGAAAAAACAACCAGAGGTCTCGGGTTGTCCGGATCGCGGTTGTCGAAACCCTTGCCGTCTCCATCGCTGAAAGTCGCTTTGCCTATCGCCGCGCCCCTTGAGCTTAACTCCAACTGGAATTTGTAACCCCACTCCGGATCTTCGGTGTTCGGGTCCGCCGCGCCGAGTATAATCGTCTTCGACTCGGCGTTATCGGCTCCGAAACTCAACGCAGAGGTCAGCTTCGCCGGCTCTTTCTCTTCCGCAACGGCGTCATTTGCATCAGTCGTCTTTTCTGCGCCGCCATCGTCGGCCATCGACAGAAGAATACACCCGCCGCACTGCCGGGCCGAACCCCCGAACAGTCCGGACTCGACAACAAGTAACCCGCAAAAAACACAAAAACCGATAACTGTAAAAATCAGCACTTTTCTCATACTCGAAAACCCGGAACCATCCCAGCCAATAGGAACGCCCCGGCCCCTTTTCAATAAAAATCCTCAATCAAACCAACCGGCTTCCTGCCGAAAATCGGTACAAACCCGCCTGACACTCAATTACCGAAAGCACCGCCAAAATTGAAACGCTGATTCCGACAAAGTCGCCTGCCCCCAAAGGGGAACCCAACAATTTTGCTTTTTGAACTTCGATTTTTGCATTCTCAAACTTATCTGCCGTCACGAAGACGCTCGGCGTGAAAATTATCGAGTTGATCAACTTCATATATCTTGTT
This sequence comes from Sedimentisphaerales bacterium, assembly GCA_016932835.1. Taxonomy (GTDB): domain Bacteria; phylum Planctomycetota; class Phycisphaerae; order Sedimentisphaerales; family Anaerobacaceae; genus JAFGCD01. Next base: position 22,312 of record JAFGCD010000078.1, on the reverse strand, counting down.
CATAGTAGTCTCGAAATCGTATTCCACCCGAACGAAATGAACACGGTTCCCCTCAACATAAACATAGCTCGCCCGGCTGTCCTTATCACGGGGCTGACCGACAGACCCGATATTGATAATAGCCTTCTCTTCATCCACAATCGGGTAGCTCCCGCCCAATTCGTCGGGAGGATAGAAGTCCGGCTCATCCAAAAACACGCCCGGCATGTGCGTATGCCCAACAAAGCAAATGTGTGCGATACGCTCGAACAGAAGCCGAACCTTCATCGGATTCGTATAAACATCGTCGGGAAAGATATATTCGTTGATAGGCCGCCGCGGAGATGCATGAACAAAATCCATTACAGCCGAAGTAGGCCCTAATTTCGCCTCAAGCGTCCGACGCATGGGAAGCCCCCCGAGAAAACTCCACCGCCGGTCGCCAAGTTCCTTGTCTTCCTCCGCTTCCAGAACATCCCGAGTCCAGAAACTCGCCTGCTCGGCACCGTAATTGAAATTCGTCGGCTCATAGAAAACCGCATAATCGTGGTTCCCCAAAACACACCATTTGGCCTGTTCAATCATCAAATCCAGGCATTCGCGGGGATTCGCACCGTAACCGACAACGTCGCCAAGGCAATATATAGTCTTGATCCCGCGATCCTCAATGTCCGCCAAAACCGCAGTCAAGGCCTCAAGATTAGAATGTATGTCGCTCAAAACCGCAAACATATGCTTACCTGAACACTTTATAACAACTCGTACCCTTACGCAGGAAAATGCATAATATAATGCTCACGACCGAAAATCCGCACTCATACGCCTGCCAATAGGGCACAGCCAGGCGGCCTCAAAATCGCAATACGCGATCTCGGTCGAGGGAACCTACTGCCGCAAAGGGTATAGCAGAATCACCTCGAAAATGCCAGAATATTTATCCTCCCGCACAGAAAACCGCCTCCCGAACGCCAAACTAACGAAAAAAAGACGGTTTGCTTTGTCCCGCCGCTGTTGATATAATGCTCTCCCGAAAAACAGGAATATCTAATCTCGAAAAAAGGAACATTCCAAAACGCCTTTTTTCGCATATGCAGTCCGATTGACGAATATGGCAGACATGACTCTCCTCGAAACGCGATGTCTCGTGAAAAAGTATTCCGGGCGAACCGTTGTAAACGAGGTATCAATCTCGATCAACCAGCGCAGCATTGTAGGCCTGCTCGGCCGAAACGGCGCCGGAAAGACCACTTCCTTCAGAATGATAATGGGAATGATAACCCCCAACAGCGGTTCGGTAGTCTTTGAAGGACGCGATATTACAAAGCTGCCCATGTACAAGCGCGCACGCCTCGGCATAGGCTATCTTTCGCAGGAGCCCAGCATCTTCCAGCGACTGAGCGTAAGGGACAACCTCCGCGCAATTCTTGAAACAATGTCGATTACAAAGGCCGAAAGAGACCAGAGGGCCGCATCGCTTATCAGACGATTCGACCTAACGGAAGTCGCCGAAAGCCAGGGAAGGTTCCTCTCCGGAGGCGAGCGAAGAAAACTCGAAATCGCCCGGGCAATGGTAACAAACCCATCGCTCGTTCTCCTCGACGAACCCTTCAGCGGAGTTGACCCTATCGCCGTACAGGACCTCCAACTCCAGATCCGACAGCTTGTCGCCGCCGGAGTAAGCCTGCTGATTACAGATCATAATGTCGAGAGAACACTCGAAGTTGTAGATAAGGCCTATATTATTGACCATGGCCAGGTAATAGGAACCGGCTCGCCCGCAGAAATTATACGCAACGAAGCAGTAAGGAAATCATATCTTGGCAATACATTCGCAGGTGACGAATTCGACGAGTAGCCGCCGCCGCAAACGAAGCCAGTCCCGGGCATTGGAATCGAAAGATGATTGATTTTGATAAATGTCGAATCACGCACTATCCTGCTCCGGTTCTCGCGGGACGCGCAGAACCGATAGATAAAATCGACGATAGCATCCGCCTGCTCGTCCGCAAGATGACCGAAATAATGATCAAGAACAAAGGCGTCGGACTCGCCGCGCCCCAGGCAGGCATCCCCCTGAGACTATTCATAATCTCCCTCGACGGAACCGAACAAAACGTAAAAGTCTATATAAATCCGAAAGTCACCCCTATCGGCGACCTCGCCGCCATAGACGAAGGATGCCTCTCAGTCCCCGGCATATACACGAGAATCCCAAGGTACAAAAAATGTGAAGTCACAGCCACAGACCTCGACGGAAACCTCTTCACAGAACAGGGCGAGGGACTCTATGCCAGGGCCCTCCAGCATGAATACGACCATATCGAAGGCGTTACTATCGTAAACCGAATGGGGCAGGTAGCTAAAATCGCGCACCGCAGACAACTGAGAAAACTGACCGAAAAAAATAAATCATAACCGCCCGGCTCAACCTCTTCTGCTCTGCATCATCTCTTGGATTCGGAAATGAAAATAGTATATCTCGGCAGCGGACAATTCGGTATCAACTGTCTCGACGCCGTCGTGCAATCGACCCACCATATCGGCCTTCTCGTCACCCAGCCCGCCGGCCCCGCCGGAAGGGGCAGAAAGCCAAAGCCGACACCCGCAGCACAATGGGCCCGCGACAACGCGATTCCCTTCGTCGAAACCGAAAACGTAAATACGCCCAACAGCATCGACCGGATAGCAGCCTGCCGACCGGATGTAATCGTCGTTATCGCCTTCGGCCAGAAAATCGGCCCCGACATAATTAACCTGCCCCCCAAAGGAGCGATAAACGTACACGCATCGCTACTGCCGAAATACAGGGGAGCCGCACCAATCAACTGGGCGATAATAAACGGCGAAGAAAAAACCGGTATCAGCATAATCACCCTCGCCGACAAAATGGATGCGGGCCAAATCCTCGCACAAGCGACTATTGAAATAGAACCCGACGAAACAGCGGGCCGACTCCACGACAGGCTCGCCCAAACAGCCGCGCCGCTGCTGCTCGATACACTCGACCGGATAGCCGCCGGCGCCGCCGTCTATACCGAACAGGACCATGCCAAAGCCACACTCGCCCCGAAACTCCGCAAAATGGACGCCTTTCTTGATTTCAACGAACCCGCACACATCCTCGCAAACAAAATCAGAGGCTTCTGGCCATGGCCCGGGGCCTCCGCGCAGTACAAATCAACGCAAACCGGCAAGGCCGAAAGAGTCATTATCGCGATGGCCCGCGAAACCCAAACAGAAAACAAGCCAAACCTGCCCCCGGGAACTCTCGATGAAAACCTCGAAGTAGTCTGTGGCCGAAACACCCTCAAAATTACTAAGATCAAGCCCGCAGGTTCTCACCTTATGAATTTCAAGGCATTCGTAAACGGCCGACAAACAAAACCCGGTGATATATTCGACAAGATTGACCGGTAGCATATGGCTCGCAGAATACCAAAATCCGCACGCCTTGTTGCAATCGAAGTCCTCAATAGAACCGACCCAAAAAGAAACTACGTTGCCCGCCTGCTCAACAGCCTGATAGACCAGACCGACCAGAGACAACGCGCCACTGATCTGGTATTTGGAACAATAAGAAACCGCTCGGCCATAGATAGGGTCATTGCCGACTTCGCCTCCGGCCCGGCCACCAGAATACCGCCCCGACTGCTCAACATAATACGCATTGCCGCCTATGAACTTATCTACAGGCCGGATACGCCCGATTATTCAATCCTAAACGAAGCCGTCGAGAACGCCAAGTCAACGTCGGGCAAAAAGCAAGCCGGATTCGTAAACGCCCTCCTCAGAAATATCACAAGGCGGATCGCTAATCGCCGAACTCCTTTTGCCGATGCCGATATTAGAACCCTGCTGCCCCAGGACCCGGACCAGGGCTGTCGGTTCTCCGCCGCCTTCCTCCCAGACCCCGAATCAAAACCCGCCGATTATCTCAGCGACGCCTTCTCATTGCCAATGTGGCTCATAGAAGACTGGCTTGCGGAATTCGGCTTCGAAACCGCCCGCAAAATATGTTTCGCTTCAAACCGCAGACCCGGCCTATACATCAGGACAAACCCGCTGAAGACAACAACACCGAAACTCGCTGAAAAGTTCCGCAAAGCGGATATCGACTTCGACCTGGTCCCCGACGCCGATATGATAAGGCTCGCCTCGACGTCAGCCGTAACGATGCTGCCCGGATTTGCCGAAGGCCTTTTCACAATCCAGGACCTCACCGCCTCGCAGCCGGCGAGGATGCTGAATCCAAAGCCCGGCGACAGAATACTCGATCTTTGCGCCGCACCCGGAGTCAAAACAACACAAATAGCCGAAATCGCCGGCGATTCGGCCAAAATCACAGCCACAGACAGCAACCCCGAAAGACTCGACAAAATAAGAGAAAACACCGAAAGACTCGAAATTAACAGCATCGAAATAGCCCCCTATGAAAGCCTCGAACGCCGCGCCGCCCAACTCGCTCCCTTCGATGCAATACTGCTCGACGTACCCTGCTCGAATACCGGCGTACTCGCCAAACGCCTCGAAGCCAGATACCGCCTCAATCCCAACGCGATAAAAAAAATGACGGAAACCCAAAACAGGCTGCTCGAAAAAACAGCAGGAATGCTCAGCCCGAACGGCAGAATCTGCTACAGCACATGCAGCATCCAGAAGGCCGAAAACAGCGGGATCATACGAAACTTCATCCAACATAATCCCTCCTTCAGCATCGAATCAGAACGCCTCACAATCCCATCGGCAGCATCGTCACAACAAACAAAATGTGCAAAACATCCACGACAATTCGACTGTGACGGCGGCTACGCCGCTATCATCCGCCGAAAATAACCATACCACGCAGCAGCCAAGCAGCGCTATCAGTATTGGTATGCATGATCTTATCACTCATCTGAACAAGCAAACACACAAAACCTAATCCACCGTCTTTCCACAAACCCTGTTTCTAATGTGCATAACCTGTGAAGAACTTTTTTTTTTCAAGCGTAAAGCCAATAGTGACAGCATCCTCTATTGTGTGGAAAAGAAAATCGCCAAAACCGGATTGATTTGCACTCGCATTACATAATAATGAGACTCTCACGACTACGAATTGTGTTGAAATTGGATCGGGCTCTTGTTTTGTTATTTACGATAAGACGTCAATCTCGAAAAAATACGAACCATGACAGGGGAGATTAGCAATGCAGGGCACAATCACGGATGAGGCCGCCCGCATAGCCGGGTCACAGGTAAATGCTATCAATGAAGCTCTCGCAGAAACGATTGGCATGCAGAAGTACAGAATCTGGTTTAAAAATTCGACCAGGCTCTCGCTAACAAACGGCTATCTCAAAGTCGGAGTCCCCAATCTATTCATAGCAGGCTGGATTGAAAACCACTTCCTAAACGAATTGAGCAAGGCCGTGCGCCAGGTTACGGGAGCCGACATAAAAATAAACATCGCCATAGACCCAGAGCTTGCAGGCCAGCAAAGGAGAACGCAACTCGACTCCCAGGCACAACTCGTAGAGAAGGCGCGCAATCGTACGAGATACCAAAGAAACCCAAGGGGAAAAACTCAGACAGCATCAGGAAAAAAACTTAAGCTCAGTATCGATACCTTTGTGGTCGGACCATCGAATGAACTGGCGTATAACGCTGCAAAAGTTATTATCGATGAGGAGAGAAGCCCGTTCAATCCCCTCTTTATTCACGGCGGATACGGCGTCGGAAAAACCCATCTCATACAGGGAATCTGCAATGCAATCGCAGAAAAACGCCCTCTTACAAACTGGATGTACCTCTCGGCTGAAGAATTCGCAAATCAGTTCATCCTCGCATTGAAACTCAAAAAGCTCGAAAGCTTCAGAAACCGAATAAGAAAAATCGATATCCTCGCTATCGACGATATCCACTTCTTCGCAAGCAAACCGTCCACCCAGGAGGAATTCCTCCATACCTTCAACACAATAAGCCTCGCAGGCAAGCAGGTTATTCTCGCATCGGACGCCCATCCGAAAATGATCGGACAGCTCTCGGAAAAACTCGTTAATCGCTTCGTTTCAGGCATGGTCGTAAAGATAGAGACCCCAGATTTCAACACGCGATGCGAAATCTGTCGAAGGTGCGCCGAGACTATGACCGCAAAAGCGTTCGGACGAAGAACGCTGAAAAACGACATGGCAACCAATATCTCCGAAAGCGTAATAAAGTATATCGCGGAAAACCTCAGAACAAATGTCAGGGAGTTGGAAGGGGCCCTGCTAAAACTTATAGCATTCGCCGCACTGCAGAACCAGAAAATCAACCTCACCATGGCTAAGGCCGTCCTCGCCGAACACCTCGCAAGAACAGACCCAATCGTCCATATATCCGATATCGAATCGGCCGTCGCAACCTACTTCGGAATCACCCCGGCAAATATCCACTCCTCAAAAAAGGGAAGAACCGTCGCAATGGCAAGGCACTTCAGCATGTACTTGACCAGAAAGCATACCAAAATGTCATCCTCTGAAATCGGCAGATTCATGGGAAACAAAAACCACGCTACGGTGCTCCTGGCATGCAAAAAAATAGAGGACCTCCTCGCCAGAAACGCCGAACTAAAATGGCAGGGACCGACCGGCAACAAAATCGCAAAGGCAAAAGAAGTCCTCACGCAGCTTGAAGCAGGAATCTAATCGCCGACCATTTCTATCCGGCAGCGGGGAATCGCCCTTAGGAATTGCTGGCCGTAACGCTTTTGGATTATCCGTGAATCCAGAACCGCAACTATCCCGCTGTCCGTTTTGCTGCGGATCAGACGCCCGAAGCCTTGCTTGAATTTGATAATCGCCGAGGGAAGTTGATAATCGAAAAACGGATTGCCACCTTCTTCTTTTATCTGTTCGAGACGACCGGCCAACAACGGCCTGTCGGGAACAGCAAACGGAAGCCGAACAATGATAACGCTGCTCAATGCCTCGCCCTGAACATCCACGCCCTGCCAGAAACTGTCCGTCCCGAACAATACGCACCGGCCCGCCGAACCGCCACCCCGCTTGAAACGCTTGAGAAGCTCGCTCCTGTCCAGCGACTGCCCCTGCTGCAGCAAGGCGATATCGTTCGCAGCCAACCATTCGCCCATACGCCCGGCAATATCGTCGAGCATCTTGTAGCTCGTAAAGAGAACGAAAGAACCGCCGTCTGTTTCGAGAAGGTATTTCCTGATTGCCCCGATCGCGCCTTCGATAAAGGCCGGAGAGTTGGGATTCGGAAGGGCTTTTTCGATGTACAAAGTCACGTTCTTCTCGTAATCGTAGGGCGAGCCCAGCTTCAAACCCATAAACTCGCCCAGTCCGATGCGGCCCGCGAAAAAATCGAAGCCTTCTTCGCTCGACTCGGTCGATCCGCTGCTGAGAGTCGCGCTCGTCAGTATCACAGAATCATACTTCGAGAAGAGGCATCTGTTGACGTCGCAAGACACGTTGACCGGGGCGCTTCGCAGCCGAACCACAGGCCGCGACGTGCCGGTCGCCTCAACCCAATAAACACAGTCCTTCCGTTCCTGACGGAAGAAAATGTCCAGTTGCCCCACTATCGCCTCGCACCTGTCAACGAAGCTCAGTATCTCGAGTTTCTCGTCGTCGTCCTGGTTGCATCTGGCAAGTTTGGAAAGCTCGGCACGGAGACTCTTGAAATGCCCGGAAAGCGTATCGTCGAGAAAATTGGCGTAACATCTGCCGTTCGTTTCCTCCCTGTGCTCATCGTACCAGCTCCGCACCCGCTCGAAAAAAACCTGCGACTCCCTGCCTGTTCGAACGACCATATCAATCGCACCGGCAGTCTGAACATCGGAGCCGGCATAAGACAAAAGCCCTTTGCGCCTCCTGGCGCTGTACAATCGACCGAGTAAAAACTCGATCTGTCTGTTGCTGACATCGATCCCAAAATGGTCTTCGGCAACATGCTCGATATTCTGGGCCTCGTCGATAATCACATACCGGTACTCCGGCAGAACCGACGCCTTGTGCTCTTTCAGCACCAGGTCGCTGAACATAAGGGCGTGATTCGCAACGATAATATCGGCGCTCTCCGTACGACGCCTCGCACGCTGATAAAAACACCTCTGAAAATGAGGGCACTTTCGCCCTTGGCAGTTGCCGTGCTCGCTGCTGACAGCACCCCAGACCGTACTGCTCGGCGACGAATCCATATCGCTCAAAGAACCGTCGCTCGTCTCGGAAGCCCACGACCGGATAGCCGAAAGCTCCGAGCCGAACTGCTCGAACAATGACTGCTGTCTGCGAACTGCAAAATCCAGACGACGCTTGCACAGATAATTCCCCCTGCCCTTCGCCAGAACAGCACTAAACTCAACACCCAGAGACTCCGCAAGGAAGGGAATGTCCTTGTTGATCAACTGCTCCTGCAGAGTAATGGTATAAGTACTGATGAGGATCTTGCCCGCGCCCTCGCATACGAGTCTTATCGCGGGAACCAGATATGCGAAGCTCTTGCCAACCCCCGTGCCCGCCTCCACCGCAAGATGCCTTCCTTCCGAAAGAGCCGCGCCAACCGCCTCGGCCATCTCGACCTGCTCGCCTCGTTCCTCGAAATCGATAGAACGCCTCGAAAGAACACCGTCAGGGGAAAATATCTCTGCTATACTGCGCACGATTGGAAGTCCCCCTTCGCTCGTCTGCCCCCTGGGGGCGGGAAAGTGACTTTAGAAAAACACCTTAATATCTCAGCCGCGGGAATTTGCTGCCCTGAAGGATATGATTCGACGATCTCCATATCGACTCGAGCTTTACTCCGCTTCAGTACCCCAAACACCACATCGCTATTCCTTCGCCGCAGCTTCCATCGATGCCTCGATGACCTTCTTCAGCGTCTTAACGGCCTTGGAATTCGGCATCTCCTTCGCCGCAGTGGTTATGGACTCTTTCGCCGAATCGAGATTCCCCGTGCGATAGTACATGTAGGCAAGCAGAAACTCCAGCTCAGATGCGCAGCTTCTTTCCAGCCATTCCTCGGCATCGGCTATTCTGCTGTTCAGCTTGTTCTTATCGCCCATCATAACGGCTATGTCGATCTTGGAGCCGGCGTACTCTTCGGACGCCTCAATGGCCCTGGAAAGAAACAGTGCGCTGCTCATATACTCCCCGGCCCCAAACAAGGCAAGACTCCTCCCGGCCAGAGCATCCGGATTCTTCGACTCGAAAATCGATGCCCTCGCAAAAGCATTCGCAGCCTGGTAAAACTTGCCCTCCTTCAGAAAAACCGCAGCTTCCTTCATACGTTCTCTGAAACGCGCCTGGTTGTAAGATTCGTAGCTGCCGTAAGGAGCAACGATCTTATTCGCCTGCAATTTGATCTCATTGGTGGAGAGACTATCCACTCTGCCAACACTATTCGACATCCGTAAATCCGGATGACCGTAAGCATTCGCCAGAACTTTCTCAGTATGACTCGGCAGGCTAATATCAGCCGAACTCCCCGGAGAAGGCAATTCCCTGGCGGAACTCCTGGAGTATGAGCCGATCGATGCAGTGGTCGTCGGAGAATCCGTAACCTCGCCGTCCTCTGCAACGCTGCCCTTCGTCCCGACAGCCGGTGAACCCAAGGCCGATTGCCCCGAACCTTTCCGTTTTAATTCCGCAATCTGCGCCGTGAGCTTCTCTATGTCCGTCATGCCGGCGCTCTCGACTTCTGCCTTGTCGCCCTCGGATGCCGTAGGATTCGTATCTTCTTTGTAACGAGATAACAAATCATCCACAGACTGAAACTCGAAATCTGACTTGGGCTCAGAAAACTCCTTAACCTTCTCGCGCCACTTCTCACCGGGGGTCTTCGACTGCCCCTGACCGCTCTTGCCTGTTTCGGGCCGGCTCAGCAATTTTTGAGTCATAGCAAGCTCCTCAGCACTGTCGGTCGCCGGCTTCGTTCTATTGACACCGGGTTCGGGAAGCAGCCTGAGCAAATCCTCTTTTTCGCCTTCGGCAGCAGTTGTCCGACCGGCGCTTTTACGCCTCATATTCATCAACTCAAGCCGAAGTTGTTCCATCTGTTTCCTGTATAACTCGCCCGATGTTGTCTCGTTTTGCGGGCCAACACGAGCCTCGCCCGAAGCCAGCCGGCTGATCTCACCGGAAGTCAACGACTCGAAACGCCCCAACTGACCTGTGGCCGAAGAATCCTGCAAGGACATATCCGTCCCATGAAGCGACGTACCCATTCGGTAACTCTCGCCAAGGCTCCCCCCAGCTCCGTAGTCGTAAGGCCTGTAAACACCTGAACGACCGGGTACGGCCCCGGTAACTGTTCTCGACCAGGAATAGTAGGGCTGAGACTGATACTTCCCTCGATAATCGCCGATATCCTCGACCCCTGCCGAATCACGAAGAAAAGAATCGAGTGACGACGACCCAAGATCATCCCCGAAACTCGTCGTCGAACTGTAAGGCACGTAATCACGGAAGTGCCTGCCACGACGAACATTGCCCGTAATGCTAAGATCGCTGCTCCGGTCAAGAGGATTAGGACTCGTAACCAGGCCCTCGCCAAGACTGCTCGGCGGAGCTGTGCTGACCCCGGCAGGATTACTGACCGAAGGATTCCGGATAGCCTGATTTTCCACAGACCAACCAGCACTGCACAAAACAGTAACGAAAAGCACGACTATTGCAAAAAACTTGCCTCGCTTGTTCATCTTCAATACCTCGCTAAATGTTAAATACTATCTCTGAGTATTGAATAAACCCCACCAACAAAATCGCCCGAATCAAGTGATTAGGGCCGGCATTCGCATCTTCGAGAGTCAGAAAGCCCGGACTTCCCCGAAACAGGGCCCTCAAACGGCCTGTCAATCAGGCACGGGAATCCGGAACAGCCGAATCCCTCTTATACTTCGGCTTTTCTGCCCAACTGAGTTTAGTAGCAAGGGTATCCCATTGGCTCCGAACCGAGTTGTTCACAATCAGAAAATCCGCTTTTCGCCTTGTGACTCTAACCACATCCTCCGCGCACAGGCCCGCAGAAACCTGCCCGTCAATCGATACCGTAGTGCCGTGATTGACCGATACCCCGAATACCTCCACTGTGCTCTCAGCATTGATAACGATGGGCCTGAAACTAAGTGAGTGAGGACAAATCGGAGTGATGACGACAGCCTCGATTTTCGGCGATACTATCGGACCTCCCGCAGACAGATTGTATGCCGTTGACCCTGTAGGCGTCGAGATGATCAGCCCGTCGCTGACACACCCGGCCAGTAACTGACCATTGACGGATATCTTCAACTCAATCATCCTGAAAGGAGGCCCCGCCGTTATGAAAACATCGTTAATAGCCGCAGAAACGTGTTTTCGCCGCCCTCCGCTGAGAATCTCGCAACTCAGGGTCATCCGCTTCTCAACGGGCGCTTTGCCGGATATGATATCATCGAACTGCTCCTTCAGTTCGCTGACACTGAATTCCGCCAGAAAACCCAGCTTGCCCAGGTTAACCCCAATAACCGGAACAGACGTCTCGCAAAGACGCCGGGCCGTGGAGATAATGCTGCCGTCCCCACCGAAAACGATTGCGAAATCGCATTTCCTGAGCGTATCCGCATTTTTGCCTGAAAACGCCTGCAGGCCCAAATCCTCCCCGGCCGCATCGAGATTCTCGATGTTGTGCCTCGCTACTATCTCCGCCTTACCCCTCACAAACTCGGAAAACTCCTCAATCGCCCCAGAAACAGGACCCTTCTTAGGATCACCGAATATCACGATTTTGGGAGGAGAATCCATAGCTCCTTTCCAGAACAGCCCTTCGGGCCTTACTTGCAGCCGGGGCCGGCCCCCAGCATATCGAGTGCAGCCTCTGCTATATTATCGGCATTTACCCCCGCTTCCATAAGTTGAGCCTGGCGGGAATCGTGTCGTATCAGCGATCTGGGTGCCCCTAACATGCGTATCCTGTCCCGAAATTGACCTGACTCGCCCAGCCGAGCGGTCTTGACGCTTTTCCTGCCCCAGCGAGCCGACCCGCCAACGGCGGCCTCCAGAACGGCAGAGCCGAATCCGCACGCCAAATGGTGATCCTCAACCGTGATAATTCCTTTCCCATGGTCCAATAATGAGACGAGCTTCCTGTCAACCGGGGCTGCGAAGCGACCGTTGATTACATCAACGGCAATGCCCTGCTCACCCAGAATAGCGGCAGCCTTCAACGCCTCCGTCAGAACACTGCCGTAGCTGACAATCACAATCTGCGAGCCTTTGCCCTTCTTGACAACAACACTCTGGCCGAGTTTGAAAGGCCTCGAACACCCCGCCCGTACATACTCCTTCGCCGGAACAATGTCTCTCGGATATCTTAGAACTACCGGCTTGCCGGCGCCCAGAGCAAACTCCAGCGCCAGTTTCATCTCGACCTCGTTCGCAGGAGCGATCAGAACCATATTCGGAATCATCCGCAGAAAACCGATATCCATCAACCCGTGATGAGTCGGCCCGTCAGAACCGACTAAACCGGCCCGGTCAACACAAAACACCACCGGAAGATTCTGCAACGCAACCTCCTGAAATATCTGGTCGAAACTGCGCTGCAGAAACGTCGAATAGATGCAGACTACAGGCTTCAAACCCGTCCTGCTAAGGCCCGCAGCGATATCAACCGCAGCGCTCTCGGCAATGCCGACATCGTAGAATCTGTCCGCATACTTCTTGCGAAATTCCACCAGACCGGTCCCGTCACACATCGCAGAGGTAATAGCAACAATTCGCTTATCCTTCTCAGCCAATTCCGTTAGATGAGAACCGAAAGCACTCGTGAAGCTCCGCCGTGCAGGCGGAGACGGCGGCTCAACTGTATCGCCGTTTATCTCGAAAGGCCCGGTGCTGTGATACTTGCTCGGACGCGAACCCGCAGGAGTAAAACCACGCCCCTTTTGAGTATAAACATGAAGAATCGCAGGGTGATTCAGATGATTGATAGCCTCGAATAATTTTATCAGCGAACCGATATCGTGGCCGTTCACAGGACCGAAATACGGAATGTCAAGACTCTCGAAAAGCTGACTGGCAGGCAGAGTCATTCTAATGCCCTTCTTGATCCGCTCGATAGCCTCTTCAACGCTCTTGCCGAAAACAGGCATATGCTCCAGGATATTCGCCGTCGTTTTGCGCATCCCCTCGTAAGTTTGGCTAAGCCTGATCCGCGAAAAGTATTTAGCCAAAGCACCCTGCGTCGCGTCGATCGCCATCGAGTTGTCGTTCAGAACAATCAATAACTGCCTTTTAACAAGACCAAGATTGTTCAGGGCCTCGAAAGAAACCCCGTTGACGATGCTCGCATCGCCAACCATCGCAACAATCTTGTCGGCCTTGCCTTGCTGATGCTGCCCTAAAGCCATCCCGATTGCAGTCGCAACAGAAGTCCCTGCATGACCGACGACAAACTGGTCGTACTCGCTCTCAGCCGGATTGGGAAAACCGCTTATCCCGTCAACTTGACGAAGCCGCTTGAATTTGTCCCGCCGACCCGTGATTATCTTGTGCGTGTAGCACTGATGACCGACATCCCAAAGAAGCTTATCCTTCTTGAAATCGAATACCTTGTGAAGAGCAAGAGTCAACTCAACCACCCCGAGATTGCTCGCCAGATGCCCCCCCCTCTTGCTTACCGACGCAAGTATGAAATCACGTATCTCCTCGGCCAGAACCTTCAACTCCGACACAGACAGATTCTTGACGTCCTTCGGACTTCGGATATGTTGCAGCAAATCACCCATTAAGCTTCCTCGTAAGTGTTAACATACGAGCAATTCAGACAAAGGTGCGGAAAAACCGCCATCGAACTATCTCTTTTTCAGGATTCTGAGGTTCTTCACTATAACACGTTCCCCTGCGAACATCATCAAAAAAAGCATCCTTTAGCCGCATAACCGCAAATCCCGTCTAAATATATACAAGAAAAAAGGCCGTCCCTCGAGGGATGGCCCATTGGTTTGTATTTTCTTTTTCCACACAATAAACAGATTACTGAATCTCCGAGTCCCCGCCAGGCGGAGGCCTGATATGGCTGCGAACAGTATCTTGCTTCGGCAAACAGGTTTGCCCCAAAGGCCAATCCTCAGTCCCGTCCGTTTGATCGTCACTGATCCTATAGACGGCGATGCCGAGAATGAGCCACAGCATTCCAACCGGGCACTTACTTGCTTCCATAGTTATATCCCCAACTAAGGACAACTGATTGTATCGGCTGAACGCTGATTTTTCCGTTAGTCGGGCTAAGCCATAATCACCGCGATCTGACACGGGAAATTACCTGCATAAACCAGGCAAATCTCTGAGTATTGAGTGCCAGATGCATACCTGCGACCAGACCGGCGACGCGAAAAAAACAACATAAAGCCGGCGAACCATTTGTCCTAATACTGATATCCCCCTTAAAACCGGACCTCCCTACGACAGAACAAAGGCATAACCGCCGGCTGTTTGATGGAAAAATGAAAATTCGCCGGCGAAAAGTTTTTGGGAAACTAAGAGCTTCTGACAAAATGAATCGTCGCACCGAGAACGAGCGGTTCTTCGCCCGGCAAGGCCGATGGCCCGAATCGCCGCAGGCGATGCCGAACCATCGTCGAGGACAGATTTGGCCCTGACAACGACGCCGGGCGAACGAACAAGCCGTTCGAATGCAGAGGCATTTTGTTAGACGCTCTTATCCGCCTGCGCCTATTTCACTCGTGACAGAAGCGCCCCGGCCAGTTCACGCAGAGTATTGGCCTTGGCGCCAAAAGGAGCCAGAGCCGAAGCAGCCTCCGCTGTCAAACGCTCCTCGATAGATCTTGCCCTCTCAATACCGACAACCGCCGGGTAAGTGCATTTGGACGCACGTTCGTCCTTGCCCGCGGTCTTGCCCAACTGCTCGCTCGACGCGCTGACATCGAGTATGTCGTCGGCTATCTGAAACGCCAGACCTATCTTCAAACCGTACTCACAAAGCCCCGCAAATTGCACTTCATCCGCACCGCCGCAAATCGCCCCCATCGCCGCGGCGCATCGAAACAGCTTGGCCGTCTTATTCGTGTGAATATGATCGAGAATGTTGATGTCACAGGCCGTATTCTCAGCCTGCAAATCCGCAACCTGACCCGCAATCATACCCGAAGCGCCGGCATCTTCGGCAAGCCGCGCAATCAGCTTCACGGCAACCCTCGGATCTGCTATCCGCTTGGCCAGTATCTCGAACGCAAGAGTCAGCAGAGCATCGCCCGTGAGAATTGCCGTTGCCTCGTCGAACTGCTTGTGACAAGTAGGAACGCCGCGCCGAAGATCGTCGTCGTCCATCGCAGGCAAATCGTCGTGAACCAGAGAATAAGTGTGCACTATCTCGACCGCCGCAGCCGCGATCTCCGCATCGCGATTCGCCGCCCCGCCGACCAGTTCGCAGCACCAAAGCACCAATGCAGAGCGAATGCGCTTCCCAGGAGCCTCCAGCGTATATCGCAAAGGCGCCTTCAGATTCTCGTCTATCCCGCCCTCACCCGCCAGAATATCCTGCAGAATCTTGTTGACGCAATGCGCCTTTTTATCAAGCTCAGAGGTGAATTTGCTGTTCGTCATAGTGCTAAAGCATCGCCAACGGTTTCTTGACAGTTGATTACCAAAGATAGTAAATACTAAGTCTCAGACAAAGAATAGTAAACGGCAAATTTGAAATGATTCTCATAACAGGTGTGACCGCTTCCGGAAAAGGCAGCCTGGCTTTCGACCTGGCGCAGACGCTCGACGCTGAAATCATCAGTATTGACTCGATGAAGGTCTATCGAAGAATGAATGTCGGAACCGCCAAACCACCTGAAGAAATCCGCCGCCAAATCAGATACCACCTCATAGACATCATAGAACCGAGCGATTCCTTCAGCGTCGGAGCCTTCCTCAAAGCCGCAGCCGACGCCGTAGAACAAATCAACAGCCGCGGAAAAAAAATTGTCGCCGTCGGTGGAACAGCGATGTATATCAAGGCCCTGCTGCACGGACTCTTCGAAGGACCGGGAACCGACCTCCGGATAAGAGAGCGACTCAAAGAGCAAGCTCAGGCCCACGGACTCGCCCCACTCCACGACAGGCTAAAAGAAATCGACCCGGAAGCCGCCTATCGAATTCACCCAAATGATGCCAAACGAATAATCCGCGCCCTTGAAGTCTATCAGATTACCGGAAGAGGAATCTCAGAGCTCCAGCAGCAATGGACGCAAGACCGAAAAATCGAGCAGCGGGCGGCAAAACAAAACTGGACCATAATAGGCCTGCGACGCGATAAAGACGACCAGAACAAAAGAATAAATGCCAGGGCCAAAAAAATGATCGAAGCCGGCCTCTTGGATGAGGTCGAAGCCCTCCTCGCCGAAGAAAAACCCCTGAGCACACAGGCCCGCTGCGCAATAGGCTACGCCGAGATGATCGAACACCTCACCGGCCGAATCGACCTGGACCAAACACTCGAACTGATAAAGAAAAATACCCGAAGACTGGCAAAAGGACAGAGAACCTGGTTCAAAACCTTCGATAATGTCAACTGGCTCGACATAAAACCGCAACACACCCCGCAAGAAATACTGAACCGCACCGAAACGCTATTGAAAAACCTCCCTTGAGCATCTTGCCTGAACCGGCCACGCCGGACATACAGAACACCTGCGAAAAACCCCAGGAAAGAGAAATGAGCCTCACACGGTTTGCAGTTGCTCTTGTGCACGTAAAACCGCCGCCGTGTCGCCCAGCACAAGCTGCTTAATCAGGCTGGCCGATATTTGCGTAATACCCATGCGAAAAACCTTCTCCTCGACCATAGAAGCGATAACACGAGAGGTCTGATGGCCGATACCGTGCTTTCTCACCAGGTTCCGGGCTATCACAGACTTGTCCCACCGGCATTTACCGCCAAACTCATCGCCGCTGGAAAGTAACTCGGCGTCCGCCAGTTCCCGCACGTCAACCGACACAACCTGTACGCGAGAACGTCTCAATCGCCGCTCAAAATGATACTCGCTCAACGCAATAGCCGCCTCGTCGTGACCCGTAGCGGTCAGAACAGCCTTCACAATAGAGAAAATTTCGCTGCTTGTTACGCTCCGGCAATTGCGGTTTTGATAAAGATAAAACGTAACAACCTCCGCAAGCTGCTCGGCCAGATACATGTCAGCCTCATCCACCATTGCAAGAGCGTTGCTGATTGTCCCCATCACTTTCGTATGCAGATATTCCTCAACGGTGCCGTCTGCTTTCTTAACTCTAAGTTGCGCCTGCATTACGCCCTCATTGCCTCCATGCAAAGAAACCAACAAAAACAACTCTTGCCCGGACGCTGCGCCCGCCTTCAAAGACGTCTCAATGCTCCGACCAAGCCAAAACCTTGACTACTCATCGAAAAGTCTCGGCTGGCCCGCCGGCTCGGCATGATCGATCACTTCACTGACTTCCTTAATCAACTCACCGGCATCACGAAAATCCCGATAAACACTCGCAAAGCGAATATAGGCGACCTTGTCAACCTTGCCAAGCTCTTCCATTACGCTCTCCCCGATGAAAGCCGACGTGACTTCCTTGTCGAAATACCTGAATATCTTTTCTTCGACTCTGTCGGCTATTTCCTGAATCTGCTCGGCGGAAACCGGCCTCTTGTAACAAGCCTTCTGAGAACCCGCTATTATCTTGTCCCGTTCATACGGCACCCGAGAGTGATCCTTCTTCACTACCCAAAGCTTGAAACTCTCGCCGATCTTCTCGTAAGTTGTAAAACGCCTCTTGCACAACAAACACTGACGACGACGCCTGATTACCCGCCCGCCGTCGCTCGAACGCGAATCAATAACTCTATCCCGGTCTTCCTTGCAAAAGGGACACTTCATCCTTTACCTCGTATCCAGCCTTGCTCGCGATAATATCCAATATGCACCAGAATCGAGAATCCGAGAGATGCGCTCCTCAAAGCCAACCAATAAAACACTACATCTGGACTGCGCCCAATTCTATTACCAATATATAGTGTGTCAAAGAAAAACTCGCCCACGCCGCCCAAAATACGAATCCCCCCTTGTGAAATTTACCGCCGCAACTGTTCTAAGCCATGGCCATACAGATACTAACAACGATGTGCTAAGAAAAACTAACAAGCTCGAAAACACTGATGACTTTGAACAAAAAAAACCTCTGCGCGCTCATAGCACGCAGAGGCCAACTCGGAAAGAAACTTATATTTATCCCCTTATAGGTCCGGGACAATGTATCTTTGCATTATCCCCAAGACCCCCCAATTATTCCTCCTGCACGGAAGGCTCACTGTTATGGTTTTAACCTCACTTGGCAGGATTGTACGGCTGAGCCACCTTTCGTTTTATTCAGGCCGCCGGGCGTATGCCTCTGGCTTTGGCCCCCTTTAATCGCCCAACCTCAAATAAAGTCTAATACACAAATCGGCGACGAGCAAATCGCCGCAACCACTTTTTGACCTTTTTTTCACCCCTCGACAAGGGCCGCCCGTCCCCGCCGGCCGCAAGCGTCCAAGAGCTTCTAATACTCTAAGCTTCCTCGATTACAGCCTTTTCTTTCAGGCCGTCGATAAACTCGTTCACGGCCTCCTCGCGAACCTGCCCCATGAGAGTCTCGACTATTCGCTCCTTTACATCTTCAAGCTTCGCAACCGAAGCCGGCTTCTTGTCATAGACCTTGGCGATATGAAAACCGAAACGTGTGCGGAAAATCTCACTAACCTCGCCGACGCCGAGATTGAAAACAACATCCTCGAATTCCTCGACCATTCGCCCCCTCATCACAACCCCAAGGTCGCCGCCGCTGTCGGCGCAGTCCGTATGCTTGTCCACAACCAATTCAAAGGACGCACCGCCCGCCAATTCTGCGTGAGCCTCGCTGATCGCCTTATACGCCGTCTCTTCATCGTTCTGCCAGTTCACATACTTGACAATATGCGCAACCCTGGCCTGCTCGCCATAGGTGAACTCCGCCTGGTGAGTATTGTAGTATTCCGCAATCGCCTCCTTCGAGGGCTTCGCAAGCCCTTTGCATATCTCCGCCATCTTTTGCTGAACCTGCAATCGCCGCGAAATCTCCTCCTTTATTTGCTCGTCGCTCTTGCCCTCGAAATCCTTATACATCTGCTCTTCGTCGGCGTATTGCTCCTTCAAGTTCGCAAAGGCCGCTTCGACATCTTTCTCCGGAGGCGCCGGCACACTGTCACTCGCTGCCTGCCTCATCACCACCCGCTCGATAACGTTCTCCTTCGACCACTCCAGCAGCTGCGCCTCCCGCTCCTCCGCAGGCTGATCGGCAAAAACACGCTCGTAATCAGGCCGCAAACGCAGAACCTCAACCTCGATATCAGAATCTTCTATCCGTTCGCCGTTGATTATCAATGCCATCTATAAAACCTCGCCGTAATATTCGCCGAACCACCCTCACGCAGCGATTCGAAATTCTATTCTTCCAGAAGAAATATCTCAACCTTCCTGAACTCCACCGGATGACTCTCGGCCTGCAAGGAAATATAACCCTCGCTCAGCAGCAGGTTCCCGTCTTTAATCAGCTTCTTCGCATCTCCGTCGTTTTCATCGAGTTGGGGCTGCTCGTATTCGATCACCGTTTCCCCGTCGATGATATGCCTGACCTTACCGCTGCCGTGCACCTCAAATTCCACCGTCACCCACTGGTCGCCGTGATATGTTTTCGATTTCGAATTGATGCAGTGCGTCCGCACGAGCTTGTCGTCCATGATCACGTTCGTCCCCGGCGTGCACAGATTAGCCGTCGGACGCTCCCCCGTCCCGCTGCCGCCGAGCAGTTGACCCTCGATCGAAACCGGAAAATCCTGCTCCTTCCTCATGCTCTCCGGCGACTGGCAATGCAGCATCGCCCCGCTGTTCCGCAAAGCCCACCCCGCCCCGCCCGGCGTCTGCTCCCCGACAAACCGATACTCCACCCGAAGCCGGTAATGAGAGAACTTCTCGTCATAGAATATGTGACCGAACTGCCCCTCGAATTTCTCGTACTTGTCGTAGCAAACCTTCAGCAGCCCGTCCTCCACCCGGAAAGTATCGGCGTAATTATCGCCCAATTCGTATCCCTTGATCTTAATCTTCCACCCGTCCAGGTTCTTGCCGTTAAACAAGCTGATCCAGCGCCCCGTTTTCACGCCGCTCTTTTGTCCGCCCCCGCAGCCGCACATCCCAACCGCCAAAAAAAGGCAGACCGCCCCGAAAACGCCCCATCGCAAAAAACCGCCCTGCTTCATATATCTGACCGTCATCTCAAATTACTCCTAAAAAACCCATTCGCCTCTCACTTCCGGAACAAGCCTAACCTCAATCAGCCGATAATTCAACCCAAATCCGGCACCCCTCTGAACCTACCCGGATCACGCCGGCAGCCATCGCACCTCAATTCTTCGCAAACCAGCCCAGCAGCACCTTCATTCGCTCCGTCGGCTGGGCCGTCCGCCGCCGGTCGTTTCGCTCCGGCCCGTGTTCTACGCTCCACCCGTCCCACTCCCGGTACGCATGGTACGACCAGTCCCACCCGTACTCCTCGAATAGCTCCGTCACATCCCGAAGATAGTTGCAGCCGCTCTGCCCCGGGGCCCACCGTATAACGCTGAACTCACCGACGTAAATCTGCACATTGAACGCCTGCTGGAACTCGATCGCAGGCAGCATCGCCTCCCGCAGCCGCTGCTTGTCCCACTGCTCGCCGCCGATCACCCCCGGATAGGAAATGCCGCTCTTATCGTCATAGACGCCCTGGTGCGTGAAGCTGTGAGGCTGGTACATATGAAAGCTGTAAATGACGCGATCGGCATCTAACGGCTCGAGCACGTCGAACCCATCCGCCCCGCCCCACGGGCTCGGCTCGAAGACAACCGCCCTGCCCGGATCAACCGCCCGGATAGCACGCGTCGCCGCCGTCGCCAGCTCCCGCCAGTCCATAAGACCATCGCCGACCGCACCCTCCACCGCCTCGTTCACAAGGTCGTAGGCATAGATTATCTCTCGCCCTTTGTACCGCCCGGCAATCCTTCCCCACACCTCGATCAGCTTATCCTGGTACCGCTTCCGGCGAAACATCCGGCAGATACCGCCCTCGGCACGCCCCCCCGGCGGAGTATGCAGATCCACGAGAACCTTAATCCCGTACTTCTCGCAGGCCGCAAGGCCCTTGTCGCACTCGGCCAGCGCCCCGTCGAGCCACCGGTCATATTCATCCATATCCTGCGCCCGGTCCTCGGCCTGTTTCATCGGGACCCAGTTCAACTGCCAGCGAATCTGGTTCGCCTTCCACTTCAGCGCCAGATTCTCGATGTCACCGGCCCGGAAAACCGGCCCGTACATCACCCCGCGCAGCCGGGCCTCATCGTGCCCGGTGAATTTCGTCGCGCTGCGCCTGCCCTTTCGCGGGGGCCGGCCCACCGTGACTTTCACATTATCGATCCACACCCGCCCCGACACCGCCTCTAAGCCCGTAACCAGTTGCGCCTTCTTAACGCCCTTCGGCACTCGCACCACCTCCGAGAACTTTTTCCACCCGAACGTCCCTCGCGGAATCCGTATCTGCGGGTACTGCCTGCCCCCCGACTCGCTCTCCAGAACCAGCATTACCTTTATCCCGTTCCACGAATTGGGCGGCTCGCTGACATCCTCGGCCCTGACAACCGCTTCCAGCCGGGCAAAGCGGTCATCGAACGCCCCGGCGTCTAATTCGAACGTCCGAACGCTCGTACCGGCCTCGCCCCGCTCGATAAAAAGGCCCCGCCCGGCCTCGAACCCCGCCGACAACTCTCCCGCCCCGCTGCCCGCCGAAGTGCCGCTCTCGAAGTCGCAACTGAACACAACCCGCTCCTGCCCTCGTGCGCACGCCCCCGCCGACACCGCCAACAACACCGCAAATCGTATCATCTTGTCCATCGCCGTATTCCTCGAATCAAACCGAATTTACATGAACCTGCGGACATGATACGTCATTACCGGCCCTGCCGCAATCGTACTCCTAAGAGCTTATAATGCTTTACCACGCCGCCTCTGCCGAACGCAAATATATTGTTGACATTACCGGCAATCTGCCGACAATACTGCTGGAAATTGAGCCTGCTGAGGACCCGGCCGACAGCTCTTTGAAAAAGACATATATATACGCCGACCGGCAGATAATCGCCCAGCACGACGGCGGCCGTACCGCGGCGAAGTACTTCTACCTGCACGACAGGTTAGGCTCTGTAAGGCTGGTAATCGACGATGACGGCGATGTGCAGAATACTTATACTTACGAGCCGTTCGGTGAAATGTTGGCCACAGAGGTCACAGAGACCA
>JAFGCD010000077.1 GCA_016932835.1 Sedimentisphaerales bacterium | reverse complement strand
TCAAATCTCTGGAGGAGCTGGTGGTCGACCTCGGGTCCACGGCCTCGTACCTCTCGACCGCCGAGGCGGTCCTGCCCACCGGCCATGAGTGGATCGACAAGATGAAGGCTGCGCGGGACGAGGTCCTCACCCAGATCGGCGACCCGGCCAAACGGCGCGCGGCCACCTTCTGCCAGCAAACCCAGCGCAAGCTCGGCGACCTCAAGAAGGCCTTTCTGCTAGCCTACCTTTCCATGCACGCCAAAGCGCGTCTCGGCGTGAACGAAGACAAGCGCAAGGCCCAGCTCATGGGCGACGAGCGGCTCAAGGACCTGCAGAAACTTTCCACCATCGACCTGATGCCACGCCAGCATCTCTCGGACTTCCAGAACCGCTTGGCTGGCCTGAAGAGCTGCTTCGCACTCACCGAGCAGGAACTGGAAGCATCGCCAGTCTGCCCGCACTGCAACTTCAAGCCGGGCGCGGAACCGCCCACGGCTCCCGCGGCGACGATGCTAGACGCCCTGGACAACGAGCTCGACAAGCTGGTCGAAAACTGGACCCAGACGCTGCTCGCCAACCTCGAAGACCCGACCACTAAGGGCAACCTGAGCCTGCTCAAGCCCGAACCGCGCAAGCTGGTGGACGGCTTCATCAAGAAGCGGACCCTGCCGGACGACCTCGCCCAGGACTTCATCCACGCCTTGCAGGAGGTGCTCTCCGGGCTAACCAAGGTCTCGGTCAAGATCACTGAACTGCGCGATGCCCTGCTCTCGGGCGGCTCACCGGCCACCCCGGCGGAGATGCGGAAACGCTTCGAGGAATACCTGGAAGGACTGACCAAGGGCAAGGAGTCCGGCAAGGTTCGGATCGTACTCGAGTAAGGAGCGGTAGATGGCAAAGAGCCCATACGATCAGAGCATCTTCGATATACAACCTGCTACCAAACCGCAGGGGCCTGTCGAGTGCCTCGGGATGACGTTTGATAATGACCAGAAGCGGCGGGAATACTTCCTTGACAAGTTACGCGAGAAGCTGAAGGACCCCGAGTTCCGCAAGATCGAGGGATATCCCATAGGCTCAGACGAGGACATTCTGGCGCTTTCCGATCCGCCATACTACACCGCCTGCCCGAACCCGTTCATCGCCGACTTCATCAAGCATTATGGCAAGCCCTACGACACGGGTATACCATATAGCCGCGAGCCGTTTGCTGCAGATGTGAGCGAGGGAAAGAATGATCCGATCTACAATGCCCATTCCTACCACACCAAGGTTCCGCATAAGGCCATCATGCGATACATCCTACATTACACCGAACCGGGGGACGTGATCTTCGATGGATTTTGCGGAACGGGGATGACCGGTGTTGCGGCACAGATGTGTGGCGACAAGGCGGTGGTCGAGTCGCTGGGCTATCGAGTTGACAAAGACGGGACGGTCTCTCAGCAAGAGACCGACGAGAATGGGAAGACGATTTGGAGGCCATTTTCAAAGCTCGGTTCTCGCCGCGCCGTGCTCAATGATCTATCTCCTGCGGCCACCTTCATTGCTTATAACTACAACACCCCGGTGGATACGCCGACCTTTGAGCGGGAAGCAAAGCGTATTCTGAAGGAAGTGGAAGCCGAATGCGGTTGGATGTACGAGACGCTCCACACCGATGGCAAGACCAAGGGTAAGATCAACTACACGGTTTGGTCGGAAGTCTATTCCTGTCCTCAGTGTTCGAGGGAAGTCGCCTATTACGAAGCCGCCTTTAAAGCAAATGCCGATGCTGTTAGGTATCTTGAAGAATTCGAGTGTCCGAACTGTCGGGCGCTCTGCGCCAAGAACCCCCCCAAGAAATCCGCCGCCTACAAGCTTGAAAGAGTCTGGGTATCAAGCATCGATAAGCACATCGGAGCAATTCAGAAGTCTCAAAAGCGAATTCCGGTACGTATTAATTACTCCATAGGGACAAAACGCCATGAGAAACGGATTGATGATAAAGATCTAGCCATCTTGGAAAAGATATTGAGGTCTTTTTCACCTGGCAACATACCGACAGATAGGATGCCGCCAGGAGACGAATCTCGGCGCAATGATGATGAGGGAATTACACACACGCATCACTTCTACTCTAACCGTGCCCTTTCTGTCTTGTCCGTGTTTATCCGGCATGCGAAACAACAACCGCAGTTAGAGTTTCTATTAGGCAGTGTTCTGCCCAAGCTCACTATAATGAACCGCTTTATGCCGCAGCATGGTGGAAGGGCGCTCGTAGGGCCAATAACAAACACCTTATATGTTCCACCTGTTAATGTCGAAAATAACGTTATCGATCAATTGCTATTTCAGTATAAAAAAATCAGCCAGGCGGTTAATAATTTTGGTGGGTCAATCATTGCTACTCAAGCCGCGCAATCAGTAGCAGTTCCAAGTTGTTCTCTTGACTACCTTTTTATTGATCCGCCATTTGGAGCTAACATCATGTACTCGGAGTTAAGTTTTATTCGAGAGGCGTGGCTTCGAGTCTTCACAAATAGAATACCTGAGGCCGTGGAAAGCAAGTATCAAAAGAAGGGGATTGATGAATATAGGCAATTAATGACCGCTTGTTTTAGGGAAGCATTCCGAGTTCTCAAGCCAGGAAGATGGATGACAGTGGAATTCTCTAATACCAAGGCAAGTGTTTGGAACAGCATTCAAACTGCTCTTTCAGATGCCGGATTTATTGTCGCATCTATCACAGTCCTGGACAAGACGCGAGGTGGTTTGCATGCAATGATTGGTCCTACGGCCGTAAAGCAGGACTTAGTCATCTCCGCTTATAAGCCCAATGGCGGTTTTGAGAACCGTTTCAAGAAGGAAGCCAGCACAGAAGATGGCGCCTGGGAATTCGTACGTAGTCACCTGAAATATCTTCCCGTCGTCAAACGTGGAGCTAGCACGCACCTGATTGTTGTCACGGAACGCGATCCGCGCATTCTATACGACCAGACGGTGGCTTACTTTATTCGTAAGGGTTATCCCGTGCCGCTAAATAGCTCAGAATTCCAGGAAGGATTATCCCAGCGTTTTTCCTGCCGGGATGGGATGTATTTCCTGCCCGACCAAGTGGCTGAGTATGATAAAAGGAAACTGTCTGCAGGCGGAACGGAGCAAATGTCGCTTTTCGTCTCAGATGAATCCTCTGCCATTGCATGGCTCCGCCAATTACTCAAAGATAAGCCTTTATCATTTCAGGACATTCACCCGTTGTTCATTAAAGAACTTGGTGGCTGGCAGAAATACGAGAAGCCGCTTGAGCTCTCCGAACTGCTTGAGCAAAACTTCCTTCGTTATGACGGCAAGAGCGAAGTGCCGAACCAGATTCACAGCTACCTCTCCACAAATTTTAAAGAGCTTCGGAATCTTTCCAAAGACGACGAAAGCCTACGCGTCAAGAGCAAGGACCGCTGGTATGTGCCCGACGCCAACAAGGCCGGCGACCTGGAGAAACTACGCGAGCGGTCGCTGCTCAAGGAGTTCGAGGACTACCGGACTTCCAGCCAAAAGCGCCTGAAGGTATTTCGTCTCGAGGCCGTCCGCGCCGGATTCAAAAAGGCATGGCAGGAGCGCGACTACGCCACCATCATCACCGTGGCCCGCAAGATTCCAGAGAATGTCCTCCAGGAAGATCCCAAGCTACTCATGTGGTACGACCAGGCACTCACCCGTTCAGGGGAGGAATGAAAACGATGGGCGATCTTTTCAATTTTAAATCGAGTGCTGCGCCGACCGGTTCGTTAGAATGCCTCGGCATGACGTTCCAGAACGACGAGGAGCGGCGGGAGCATTTTCTCGGTATCCTAAGCGAGAAGCTAAAGGACCCCGAGTTCCGCAAGATCGAGGGATTCCCCATAGGTTCGGACGAGGACATTCTGGCGTTGTCCGACCCGCCGTACTATACCGCATGCCCTAATCCGTTCATCGCGGACTTTATCAAGTACTACGGTAAACCCTATGATCCGAGCAGGCCATACAGCCGCGAACCATTCGCTGCGGATGTGAGCCAGAGTCGCAATAGCCCAATAGTCAATGCCCATTCTTATGCTACGAAGGTTCCACCTGAAGCTGTTCTCAGGTATTTGCTTCATTATACCGAACCGGGCGACATAGTACTTGATACATATTGCGGGACCGGCATGGTCGGCGTAGCTACACAGATAGCGGCAGCCCCATCAGTAGATATCAAACGGACGATTGAAGCCGAGTGGAGTTTGACTAATAGGCCGGGACCCAAGTGGGGAGCCCGCTGTTCAGTCGTTCAAGACCTGTCACCAGCGGCTACATTCATCGCAGCGAACATGATGGGGAGCGACGATCTCGACGTTTTCGCGAGTGAAGCAAGCAAAATAGCATCGGCTTTGGGAGACCAGTATTCTTGGATGTATAAGACCCATCACACTGATGGATCTTTGGTAGACGTTGACGTAACGATTTGGTCCGATGTCTTTGTGTGCGAGAACTGCGGTCAGGAGGTAGTTTACTGGAATGCCGCAGTAGACATCAAGGCGGGAGTGATACGTGAATCATTTGTTTGCTCAAAGTGCAGCACCCAACTTGGTAAACGTGGTCTCACGCGAGCCTATGTAACGGAGTTCGATCCATTGCTATCAACCCCGCAACGACTACCCAAGCAGATACCTGTTTTGATAGTTTATTATGTTGGCAGTCGCAAATTCGACAAGTCGCCAGACGAATGGGATATAGAGCTTATTGAGAAGACTAAGCGACATCCGATCGGCACTTGGATTCCGTTAATCCCGATGATGCACAAGGGTGTGCGCTGGGGCGATACATGGCGTTCAGGTATCCACGATGGTATCTCCTATATTCATCAATTTTTTACGCACAGGAACCTAACTTGCCTTTCCTATGCTTGGAGTCTTGCTTCTTCGTTGCGGTCCAAGTTCATGCTTACGGCGTTAATGTATAAGTCGAGTCTCATGTGTGGCCCTTTGATGTCCAACTTCTTTGCCGAGCAACATGGCAAGAACCGCGGAGGATGGGTAGGCAAAGAGAGATCGGGAACGCTTTTCAGGCCATCTATTGCTAGCGAAGTTCCCATCCACAAGCAAATAGCGAGTCGTATGCAATCTGTTCGTGCTAGGGCCCGATTTCATGATGCTCTAATGATTTCGACACGCTCAGCGACCAGCACTTTTCTACAAGATGAGAGTGTTGACTACATATTCATAGATCCACCATTCGGAGCAAATCGTTATTATTCAGAATTGAACTTCTTTTGGGAGGCGTGGCTCAACGTATTCACCGATCAAGCACCTGAAGCAGTAGAAAGCCCACACCAGGGAAAGTCGCGATCTGATTACCAGAGATTAATGGCATCTGGATTCCAGGAATGTTACCGAGTTCTAAAGCCTGGAAGATGGATGACTGTTGAGTTTTCCAACACAAGCGCTGGAGTATGGAACGCAATTCAGACGGCTATTGCTGATGCCGGTTTTGTTGTAGCTGATGTCAGAGGCCTCAACAAAGGCCAGGGCTCTATTAACGCTTACATAACTCCAACTGCTGTCAAACAGGATCTTGTTATTTCAGCATACAAGCCTAATTGTGGGCTGGAGGAACGGTTCAGACTTGAAGCTGGTACCGAAGAAGGCGTCTGGGACTTCGTTCGCAGTCACTTGAAGCAACTCCCGGTATTTGTTTCCAAGGATGGTCAGGCTGAAGTCATTGTCGAGCGATTGAATTACCTGCTCTTTGACCGCATGGTGGCCTTCCACGTTCAGCGCGGCGTGACCATTCCCTTGTCCGCAGCGGAATTCTACGCCGGGATTAGCCAGCGCTTCTCCGGGCGGGATGGGATGTTCTTTCTTCCCGAACAGGTGACCGAGTACGACAAAAAGCGTATGACCGTCCGCGATGTGTTACAGCTCCAGCTTTTTGTGACAGATGAATCGTCAGCTATTCAATGGCTCAAACAGCAACTCATTAAGAAGCCCCAGACCTTTCAGGAGCTCCACCCACAATTTCTTAAGGAGATTGGCGGTTGGCAAAAGCACGAGAAGCCGCTGGAGCTGTCGGAGCTACTGGAGCAGAGCTTCCTGCGCTATGACGGCAAGGGCGAAGTGCCGAACCAGATCCACAGCTACCTCTCCACGAATTTCAAAGAGCTTCGGAAACTGCCCAAGGACGACGAGAGCCTACGCGCCAAGGGGAAGGACCGCTGGTACATACCAGATCCCAACAAGGCCGGAGACCTGGAGAAGTTGCGTGAGCGGTCGCTGCTCAAGGAATTCGAAGACTACCGGACATCCAGCCAGAAGCGCCTGAAGGTGTTCCGTCTCGAGGCAGTCCGGACCGGGTTCAAGAAAGCATGGCAGGAGCGCGATTACGCTACGATCATCACCGTAGCCCGCAAGGTTCCTGAGAACGTCCTCCAGGAAGACCCAAAGCTACTAATGTGGTACGACCAGGCACTAACCAGAACCGGAGAAGACTCATGATCAAACAATGGAAAGCGTTCAATTTCAAGTCGGTCGGAAATGAAACCACTTTGTCGCTTGCTCCACTCACGATCTTCGCGGGAGCAAACAGCAGTGGAAAGAGTACACTTTTGCAAACGATCCTCCTTGTAGCGCAGACCTTATCACATAAAGTGAGTTCGCGATCCGTTGTGCTAAACGGGGCGTTTGCAAAGCTGGGGCAGTTTGACGACCTAAGAACCGCGGAAAGCAATGCAGACCAAATCCTCATCGGTTGGACGTGTTGTCCGTCTAACGATCTTGCGGAATCTACAGTTCAAGATTTTAGAAGAATCTCTTACTATGCCCCTCGCAACATAAACCGGATAGCAGAGATATCTTGCGAGATCGCCTTTGATGATAAAGGGGCGGGAGCGGATCGCGAAATCACCCAGATACAGCCCATGCTATTTTCTTCTCAACTTTCAGTCTTAACTCGCGATTCGGAAGTGGGGGACAAGAAATTCGAGATGACGATACGACGCGCCTCCCTAATAAGCGAGGACATTAAGCAAAAATGGATTGGTCGCCCTGATACTGATGCGCCTTTTGCTCGTCAGGGGTTGCAATACGATATTGAAATGGATGAGGCATTAGTGGCGGAAATCCACGAAGAGTTCGTTTCTGCGCAGCCTATTGGCTGTCTGCTTCGGCATTTTCTGCCTGAACGGGTATCACTTGGCATTGATATGGTAGCCGAAGATGCCCGAGCGATAATCAATGGACTAACCGGCGAGGGGCCTCGTGGGTTTTCGAGACGAGCGTATCTGGGGCGCCAGATCGTTATCCCGCATCAAGTTGTTGAGAAAGTCGCCATAATTCTGAATCAGATTAGTGATGAAGACGATAGTATGCCCAAGACCATATTGAAAAGATTGGACGAAGAACGAAGTTTCTTTGAGCAACAACCAGTATTCTTAGAGCAGTTGAACGAATCATTACGTAGATTCCATCCTCGAATCCGAATGGAGTTGCGTAAAAGACTCGCCGAAGATGATAGCTTTGAAGAGCTTGTCATCAAGTCGGTTCGTGAGGGACGAAACGGTTCGAAAGAGGAACCTGCGATCATACAGCTTCGCGTGCCGAGGCCAATTGCCGAAGCATCTTCATACATAGATCAGTTTTTCGCTACATCCGTTCGATACCTCGGACCTTTACGCGATGAGCCCAAGTCGTTGTATCCTCTGTCGCCCACGGCTGATCCGTTAGATATTGGTATCAAAGGCGAACACACGGCAGCTGTGCTGGAACTGCACAAGAATCGCTTGATCAGATACATTCCGACATCGGCTTTTGTCAAATCTGAGATTGATCTGAAACCGACTTCCCGCTCACTTGAAAAAGCAGTGGTCGATTGGCTTCAATATCTTGGCATTGCAGATCAAGTCACAAGCCGGGACAGAGGCAAATTTGGCCACGAACTTACAGTCGCGATCGATGGCAGCAAACGTCAGAACGATCTCACCCACGTTGGTGTGGGAGTTAGCCAAGTTCTTCCAATCTTAGTGGCAAGCCTTCTGGCCGAGCCGGATACGACACTCATTTTTGAGCAACCGGAACTCCACTTACATCCGAAAGTTCAAACCCTGCTGGCCGATTTATTTCTTTCAATGACGCAACTCGGGAAGCAGTGCATAATCGAGACACACAGCGAGTACTTGATCAACCGTATCCGCTTCCGTGCGGCTGCTGCCTTAAAAAGTAATCCTTGGATAGATGCAGTTAAGGTGTATTTTGTGGAGAAAGAGAATCAACACTCTTATTTCCGGGAAATAAACATTAACGAATATGGAGCGATTCTTGACTGGCCGAAAGGCTTTTTCGACCAGAGTCAAAGCGAAGCAGAGGCGATCCTTAGCGCCGCAGCATCCAAGCGCAAGGCTAAGAGAGAGAAAACGCCGTGACAGCCGCAAGCGTTACTATCGATGCTGGGGTCCTTGCTGTTCCCGTAAATGACAGCACGGCGGATGATGGTAACCACTACGTCGAGACTGTTCTCGACTGGTCGAAGCTTTTGGACGAGCCCTGGATCGCCATTTGTATGAGCGAGCGAGCTTCAGAAGCCCTATTCGAGGATGGCCTATACCCATTACGTGATCAACTGAGGCGCTTGTTCGCTGCGCAAGGAATAATCGAGTACGACGTCAATACTGTTGCAGTTGTCGTGGACCGTCTCCTTCAATTGACTCCCTCGTTCGAAGCCTTATTCTCCATCCGTGATGTATTAACGGAGAACCTGGCCCTGGAGCCAGACGTCCTTTGCTTGTGCTCTGGCAACAAACTGCGATCAGAACTGGCGCGGTGCGTTGTCTTGATCGCTATTTTGCGCGACCACTGTCCACAGGAGGCGCACGAGCACTCGCTCATCTTGAGAAAATCAGAGAGCAGAATCCTGCGGGTTCGTGCCCAGATTCACTGCTTGGAGCATTCTAGAACCGATCTGGAAAGGCTTCCGATCCATCCAGATATCTTCGAGGGAGAAGTACTCATTTGCGAGGACTTCAAGGGACTGGTCAACTGCCTGGATGAAGCGACGATCCTACTTCGAACAAAGGATGACGTTGGAATGGAAACGGCGATCCGTGTTGCCCTTTTTAAGTCCCGATTGGCAAGTGGATTGACCCCAGAATGGGATGACGTTCCGCGCCATCGGATCGGACGTTCTTTCATCGCAATCTTGGACGCGCTTCATCCTACCGAACGTCTCGCAGCCAAGGTGCTTCGAGCGATTGTGGAGACCTTGGAACGGGCCAATATGGCGGATGCCCATGCTATACGAAGTGGGCCTGGAGGCGGGGATCCACAGCGGACGCGGGCCAGCGACAGAGCCATGCGCCGAGATATCGATTATGAATATCATTTGCACTATTGGCAATGTGAGGATGGCACCGTGGAAATTGCTTCCGTTGTTGTGCATGATGACTTCTCAATATCGGAATGATATTAACATGAACGGAGAGTGGCAATACAGCATCAAGTACGGGCAACTTTGCCCGATTATCGGATCCCAACCATTCTGGAACGAGATGATCTGCCGAGTGAGGCTACGCATTCGGGCGGGATTCAAGAAAGCATAGCAGTAGCGAGATTACACCGTGATTATCAATTTAGCTCGTATGATACCAGAGAACATCCTTCAGGTTGACTCGAAACTCCTCATGTGGTACGTCCAAGCGCTCTTCCGCTCGGAGGAGGAAGCATAATGGCGGAGAGATGGATTGACCGAGAACTTGAGTCAAGAGTGGAGGATATCCTTAAAGAGGCAGATTTATACCACAAGAAATACTATGAATCAGAAACTTTCAGCGGCCCTTCTTTACATTTTCATCGACGATCTCTTGCGGTGCAGGATGGAAGTTGGGCAGAAAAAGTAGAATTAATCTATGCTGTGTTGGCGTCTTGGGGTATGCACCGCATGGGGGCGAAGGGTTCCAAGATGCAGAGATATGATATTTTTGAAAATAGCGTCCTTTCTGTAAAAGCTGATATTGAAAAACTTAGGCACAAAGTGCCTTCCGACTTGTCTCAGATTGATTGGGATCTTCTAGAAGGAGTATTCAAGGGTATCAGAGTAATGGCAAGCGGGACAACAATTGTAGGTAATTCAAAGGTTTTAGCGCATATCCTCCCTAAGTTGGTTGCGCCAATTGATAGAGAGTACACTCTCAACTACTTGTTTGGTAATAAAATGTTTCAAAACGACATTGAGCGAGAGTGGCGGTTGATGCGTAAAATCTTATCTGACTTCTATTATCCAGTTGCATGTGATGGAATTTTCCAGCAAATGGCTAAAAGGTGGATGGCTGACGAGGCCAGATTTCCATGGGACACATCAATTCTGAAAGTGATTGACAACTTGGTAATTGGCGCAGCGCGAAAGAAAAATGAAGCAGATTGAACCAAATAGCTGGTACTTCAGCCCGGACCACGGGCAACTCTGTCAGGTCATCGAAGCCCAGACGCTCTGGGGTGAGACGATCTGCCGAGGCTGGCTGCCCGGGCGTGATTCAGTGGTCCGTATCCCGGCTTCAAAGCTAAAATCCTTGGAGAGTGCGGACACCGGCTCGCCGGACGATATCGCCTACATCGCTGCCGCCGCGCGGGTAGCCGGCGCCCTGGCCCAGGACGTTCTGCTCGCTCCCATCGAATCCTCCGTCATCCCGCTTCCCCACCAGATACGGGCACTGTCCCGCGTCATTGCCAATGACCGGGTGCGCTATCTCCTGGCGGACGAGGTTGGCTTGGGCAAGACCATCGAAGCTGGACTCATTCTGCGTGAGCTCAAGCTTCGCGGGCTGGTCAAGCGGACGCTCGTCATCGCCCCTAAAGGGCTGGTGAGCCAGTGGGTCAGCGAGATGCGCTTCCATTTCGGAGAGACCTTCCAGCTCGTACTTCCCGAGGACATCAAGACCCTGAAACGGATCGCACCGTCCTCTGGCTCGGAGAGCAGGAATCTCGATCCGGAAGTGCTGCCCGCCAATGCATGGCAGATGTTCTCCCAGGTGGTTGTGCC
>JAFGCD010000076.1 GCA_016932835.1 Sedimentisphaerales bacterium | reverse complement strand
TCGGGATCGTTCCACTGGGCCTTTCGCAGCTTATTGTCCCAGTTGAAGGTATAGGTGATATTTTTATCCTCGATGGAATCGTCGTTGCCGGCTATATTGCCGTTTTCATCCCAGGAAATAGCCATTGCATTGAAGAGCTTACCGACCTCATCGCAGAGGGACATCTAAATACCCACAATCCCGCTGTGTTAAGGCCCCTGTCCCGGCTGTCCGCTCAGGCCGAAGCGCTACTCTGCGGTTCAATTCCGATCGAAGCGACGTAAATCTCCCCGGTGTAGGCCCCGGCTTCGGCGCGGGCAAATCCCTTCTTTGCCGCGACGAATGTAACCGTATAGTCGGCCCGTATGGCAGTCCCTAAAGGCAGGCCCGTATCGCAATCGAGCCCCGAAGGAATGTCCACCGCCGCCACTGGGCAGTTTTGCTCATTAACGGCCTCGATTATCCTCTCATAGCCGGCTCGCAGCTTCCCGGCCAGGCCGGTCCCGAAGAGGGCATCGACAATCATATCGGCTCCCTGGCACAAACGCTTGACCCGCCCCGCTGCTTGTTCAGACTTCGGATCAACCGCCTCGACGGCCCGGCCCGTCTTTTCGAGCACATCCAGATTGACCTTCGCATCGCCTGTGATTTTCTCCCGGTCTCCGCATATCGCAACTAACACTTCGAACCTGCTATTCAGCAGATGTCTGGCAATCACATACCCATCGCCCCCGTTATTGCCCGTCCCGCACAGGATGCAGACCTTTCGCCCCTTTGCTGTGTCCAGCTTCTCCGCGATAAGCTCTGCGCAGGTTCGCCCGGCGTTCTCCATAAGGACCACGCCCGGCACGCCGATTTCGTCGATGGCCCATGCATCGACCGCACGAACCTCATCCCTGCTCATCACAACACACTTCTTGCCCGGCCAGTATTTCTCCATGCCCGGCATTATACCCAACCCCGCAAAGCTGTCAATTGACACGCTGCTAACTGAAGGCTACAATACCCGCCGTAACACACGAAATACGAGATATTAGATACACACGAAACAGGAACTATGAGAATACTGCTTGCAAACGACGACGGCATCTTCGCACCCGGCCTAGCCGCAATCTACAAAAAGCTCACCACAATCGCCGACGTAACTGTCGCCGCACCGGATACGAGCCGGTCCGGCGCGGGCCACAGCATTACGTTTCGCAGGCCGCTGGTAGCCACGAAAGTAGATATCAACGGCCTTTTCACAGGTTACAGCGTCCAGGGCTCTCCCGCCGACTGTGTCAAGCTCGCATCCATGCAGCTCTGCGAAGAACCGATAGACCTTCTTGTCTCAGGAATCAACAACGGCGCAAATGTCGGGATTAACGTGTACTACTCCGGAACCATAGGAGCTGCGATGGAAGGGGCGTTTCTGGGCATCCCGTCGGTTGCAATGAGTCTGGCCGTCGAGGGCCCGGATATGCCCGGCGATTTCGACAAGGCCGCCGTTCACTGTCTGCAAATCCTGAAAAAACTAATGCCCGTCAAGAACGGAACCGTAATAAATATCAACATCCCGCAACTATCCAGAGGCGAACCTAAGGGCGTCCGGGTTGTCCCCCAATCGAACACAGGCTTCAACGAAAGCTACCGCCGCAGCACCAACGAACAGGGCCAAACTGTCTTCCAACTCACAGGCGATCACCACGTAATCGACGGCACCGAAACCGACACAACATCGCTTGAAGAAGGTTACATAACGATAACAGCCTTGGCGCCGGACATGACCGACCACTCCAGAACCCGCGAACTCGGCGAAATAGACTGGTAGCACACCGGGGCACGGCGTTCCGATTCAGACGACACGGCCGGCGCGCACCGGGCTAATTGTGCCCGCCAGCCAATACACTCTTTACGCCGGCCAATCCAGTGCTTATACTGCGCAACAACCATGTTTCGAATGTTAATGGAGAATTGAAAATATGAAAGCTCTTGTAAAGAAAAGACCTGAACCGGGAATATGGGCTGATGACGTACCCATCCCCGAAGTCGGCCTTAACGATGTCTTGATTAAAATCCGGAAAACCGCAATATGCGGAACCGATATCCATATCTTCAACTGGGATAAGTGGGCGCAGAAAGCAATCAAAACGCCTCTGGTCATAGGGCACGAATTCGTCGGAGTCGTCGAGAAGGTCGGAGACAACGTCCACGATCTCGATATCGGCGAACTCGTCAGCGGCGAAGGTCACATCGTCTGCGGAAGATGCAGAAACTGCCGGGCCGGCAGAAGGCACCTCTGCATCGACCCAAGCTGCATCGGAGTAGATCGAAACGGGGCATTTGCCCAGTACCTCTCAATCCCGGTCTCAAACGTATGGCACTGCGATCCGGCCCTCCCCGCCGAAATCTACTCATGCTTCGATCCATTCGGCAACGCCGTTCACACAACCCTGTCGTTCGACCTCGTAGGTGAAGACGTGCTGATCACAGGGGCAGGACCAATCGGGCTTATGGCAATCGCAGTTGCAAAACACGCCGGGGCGAGATATGTCGTGATATCCGACGTCCACCCGTACCGGCTCGAACTGGCAAAGAAAATGAACCCCACCCTGATTATCGACGCGCGAACCCAGACAATCGGCGATGCCCAGAAAAAGCTCGGAATGAAAGAAGGGTTCGACGTCGGACTCGAAATGTCCGGAAACTCGAACGCATTCAAGGATATGCTCGAAAATATCTGCCACGGCGGGAAGATCGCACTGCTCGGAATAATGCCGCCTACGGAAATAGACTGGGGATACATCGTCTTCAACGGACTGACGATAAAGGGTATATACGGAAGGGAAATGTTCGAAACCTGGTATAAGGCGACAATGCTGATACAGAAAGGACTCGACATAAGCCCTCTGATTACGCATAGATTCCACTATACCGAATACCAGAAAGCCTTCGATACGATGGCCTCGGGCAACTCGGGCAAGATAATACTCGACTGGACCGAAGAATAACCGACAAGAAACCGCATAACCTGCGACTCTGCAAAGGAGCACACGATGTTCGGCCAAATGAAATCGCATATATCCCGCGAACTTGACCAAATCAAGCAAGCCGATCTCTACAAAGACGAGCGAATAATCACAAGTCCCCAGAAAGCTGAGATTACGATCACCGGCGGCCGGAAAGTCCTCAACTTCTGCGCCAATAACTACCTCGGCCTTGCAGACCACCCGGAAATAGTCAGAGTCGCCAAAGAAAGCTATGACAAATGGGGCTACGGCCTGTCTTCCGTCAGATTCATCTGCGGAACGCAGCAAATACACAAGACCCTTGAACAAAAACTTGCGGAATTCCTCCACACCGAAGACACAATACTTTACTCATCATGCTTCGACGCCAATACAGGGCTCTTCGAAACCATCCTAACCGCAGAGGACGCAATAATCTCAGACCAGCTCAACCATGCAAGCATTATCGACGGCATTCGACTCTGCAAGGCCCAGCGATACAGATTCGCCAACTGCGACATGAACGACCTCGAGGACAAACTCAAACAAGCCCAATCCGCACGCTTCCGCCTCATAGCCACGGACGGGGTATTCTCGATGGACGGCACCATCGCAAAGCTCGACCACATCTGCGACCTCGCCGACAAATACGGCGCCCTCGTAATGATAGACGACTCGCACGCCGTCGGATTCACAGGCAAGAAAGGCAGAGGAACGCACGAATACAGAAATGTAATCGGCAGAATCGACATCATCACCGGCACACTCGGCAAGGCGCTCGGCGGAGCTTCCGGCGGATACACGTCAGGCAGAAAAGAGATCATAGAAATCCTGCGCCAGCGATCCCGCCCATATCTCTTTTCCAACACGCTCTCGCCGGCGATAGCCGCGACCTCGCTCAAGGTCCTCGAAATACTCGAAGCCTCCACCGAACTACGAGACAAACTCGCCGAAAACACAGCCTATTTCAGAACACAAATCGCCCAAATCGGACTTGATGTAAAACCCGGCGAACACCCGATAGTCCCGATAATGCTCGGTGACGCACGCCTCGCACAGCAAATGGCCGAAAAGCTCCTCGAAAAAGGAATCTACGTAATAGGATTCTCATTCCCCGTCGTCCCAAAAGGCCAGGCCAGGATAAGAACCCAAATCTCCGCCGCACATACCAGAGAAAATCTTGACTTTGCAATACAGAAAATCGAAGAAGTAAAACAGGAAATCGGAATCTAACGCTCGCTCAGCCTAATCCTGTCACCACCGAACCGGCGGCAATAAAAAACGTACATAATATTGGAATCCCAAATACACTGAATCCAGGCAGTGACAAATGTTCAACGTATTTCAGCAGCCTTGGCCCCTGTTGGGTTTATCTGTTATTGTCCTTTTCGGCGTATTCACCTACCGCAGCGTGTTCCCTGAAAAATGCCTTCGCTCCCAATGGCTTATCCCCCTCTCGGTTGTCGTTCTCGCCTTCGGTCTCGATTTTCTCGTCAAGACCGACCGCGAAAAGGTCGGCGCCGTAATCGCTAATCTTATCAAGGCCGCCCAGAACGAAAACTCACAGGCCTTTGAAGCCCTCATCGCCCCAGACTACGCCGACTCATACCACCCCGCCAAGGCCGACCTGGCCGCCCACGCTCGACGCACATTCGATAACATCCATATCTCGAAGATTAGAAAGACAAGCTGCCTGCTCGTTCTATCCCCACCGACCGCAAAGGCAACCCTTTTTGCAACCGTAAGATTCGAGCAGAGCAGTTGGGTCACCCAGTCCTACAAATCGTTCCTGTTCTTCAAAGGCGAACTCCTCTTCGAAAAGCAGCCCGACCACACCTGGCGAATAACGCGAATCACACCGCTCGAAGTCGATAAGCAGCCGATAAACTGGTCCCACATCAGATAACCCACAAACGCACATCGATTCTGTGTCACTATAAGCTAAGAATCCGCCGACACCACAAGTCCAACAGCAGGCCCAAAGCTCAATCTCCGAATGGAACCACGCCACCTCACTCGATCCTTGGTTACTTTCAAAGTAACTTAAGTCAAGTCTGTTTCTTTCCGATATGAGGAGGGTGATTGGGCTGTTCGGATATCATTACTTTCAGGGCGATAATTAATGTTCTCAAGACGCAGAAAACGCAGGCTTCAGATAAAGCCTGATCTCTTCACAATAGGCTGGTATCCCAGCAGCAGAAGCTGCACCCACTCAGCCAGCAAGCCGGTCAGACCCCAGCAAATGCCGCCCCTGATGGTAAGAAAAGCAGAGTGGAGAAGGTAATCCCCTCCCATACTTGACCCGCAGCCCGCTCAACGGCCACTTCCACCCGGAAATCCAGAACCAGAAAACACTTCGCGGCCAAATCCGTTTCAGCCTTTTCCGTCTTACACTCCCGCCACAGGCGCGCCGCACGGGAAATACGTATTTCAACCTTCGGTTCTACCCCACTATATGTACTGTCCGCCAGCCAACGCCCGATAACAAATATGTAAAATCACTCCATAACTCGCCCTGGAAAAGTTCTAATTGGAAAACTTAGCATATTACCCAAATAGTCTAAACTATCCAGTTTAACATTGCCGATGAAGGACTAATAATTGATGGAACGTCGTTTTTTATGGAGATTTTGACTATGGAGGCATTAGCAGAACAGCGTAAGGCAAGTCGAAACACACTTGCATGGCCGGTAAGTGTTTGGATGCCGGAAGCTAATAGATTCTTCAACGGCCGAAGCTGCAATGTCAGTAAATCGGGCGTTTTCGTGAAGCTTCCGCTGACTGCACCGGTCAGGCCGGGGCATATTGTGGAGATCAACTTTCCGCGTACGACTTCCCTGGCCGAGGAAAAGGGACAGTTTGCACGCATCAAGAAGGGCAAAGTCGTCCGAATCGAACGAAAGAACATGCTCGATACCGCTGAAGTCGGCGTTGGAATCGCATTTGAATAGCTCTTGGGAGCTGTTTACAGGCTTTGCATGCAAATAGTGGAGAGTATGCAGCCTGTGTGTGAACGGGGCAATGAAAAAGTCTGGGCTGGTTGACGAGGAAGACCACCAGCCCTTTTCTATGCGCACGCCAAACGGCAGGCGTCCCCAGCTTTGCCAAACATACCGCAGCCAACTATATCGGATTGAGTTGAAATGCCGCCGGAATCCGGCTTTTCCGATGAAGAATTATGCTGTAGAATGCGTATTTAATGTAGATAACGGTTTATTCGCTGGGAACTTTAGCTGTTGGGCTAATTTTGGGGTATAAGCAATGGAAGAGGAAAAAATTGATCCGGGCCATCACGGGACAAGAAACGTATTGCGGGTGATCGGCCCCATAATTGCAGTAGTGGGACTGATTTTCATCATTGTTGGCATGGTCAGCTTTTTCTCCGCGGCCGGCAGCTTCGGATCGCCCAAATATACGTGGTGCCCTTGCGTCGGAATGCCATTGCTCTTTGTCGGTCTCGTACTTTCATCGATGGGTTATATGGGCAAGATCGCGCGGTATCAGGCCGGTGAGATTGCGCCTGTGGGTAAAGATACGTTCAACTACATCGCCGATGGGACAAAGGGCGGCGTCAAAACTTTGGCTACAGCGATAAGAGAAGGACTCGGAGCAGGATTGGGCGGCGCAGCAGCGGCAGGCGGCCAAAAGATGAAAATCCGGTGCCATTAAATGCAATGCACTACTCGAAAAGGATGCAAAGTTCTGCAGCAACTGTGGAGTATCCGTCTCAAAAACGAAACCCTGCCCGGGATGCGAAGAGCTTAACGACCCGGATGCAAAGTTCTGTGACAACTGCGGACACAAATACTAACCGGGCCGCCGCGCAGATCATGCCTGAGACATCCGAGTCTGTATTGAGGGCGGAAGAGGCGATCCCCGCCCAACGGCGCCGGAGGAGATTCATTCCTGTCTGAGGCGGTCGAGGAGAACTGCGGCTACGATTATCGAGCCTCTTACTACTAACTGCCAATAGGATGAAATCAGCAGCAGGTTCATTGCGTTGTTTATCGTTCCGATTAGCAGCGCCCCGACGAGTGTGCCCCAGACGCTTCCTCTGCCACCCATAAGACTGGTCCCTCCTATTACGACGGATGCAATTACGTTAAGTTCATAGCCTGCTCCTGCGGTCGTCTCGGCGGCGTTGAGCCTTGAGGTCAGTATTACGGCGCCGAGGGCTGCGGTCAGGCCGCAGATTACGTAGGCGGTTATCTTGAATGCACCCACATTCACGCCTGCCAGCCTTGCGGCGCGCTCGTTGGAACCTATCGCATAGGTATAGCGGCCGAGGCGGGTGTATCGCAAAACGAAAGCAGCGATGAAAACGACGGCAAGAAAGACCAAAGACGGGATAGGAACACGGAGAAAATATCCGCCCCCTATGTATTGAAAATGCTTGCCGAATTCGCTTATCGGCCGGGCGCCGGTGTATATGTGGGCGAATCCCCTGGCGATGCTCATGGTTCCAAGGGTAACGACGAAGGGCGTAACCCTGCCCCAGGTGATGACCAGCCCGTTGAACAACCCTATAGCGGCGCCTATTGACAGAGTGGTGAGCAGGACAAGGTAAACGGGCCAGCCGGCGTGCTCGAAGCTAGCGCAGAAAATGCCCGTCAGCGC
Organism: Sedimentisphaerales bacterium; assembly: GCA_016932835.1. Classification (GTDB taxonomy): domain Bacteria; phylum Planctomycetota; class Phycisphaerae; order Sedimentisphaerales; family Anaerobacaceae; genus JAFGCD01. Next base: position 31,005 of record JAFGCD010000076.1, on the reverse strand, counting down.
CAGGACCGAACCGACGGACAGATCGATACCGGCAGTGAGAATCACAAACGTCATTCCGACAGCCATTACGCCGTGAATCGAGCTTTGACGGACAATGTTCAGGAGATTGTCGAGCGTGAAGAAACTCTGCTCCAGTATGGAAACTACAATTACAACCACGGCAAAGCCGACAAATATGCCGTAACTCCTTACGATCAGTAATACGCTGTTTCTCATAAATTTCGGGATGAGGTCCACAGATATTCTCCCGATACAAGGAGGATTGAGGAACTATTGGAGTCCTGTTGGTTTTATTCGAGTTTTCGTTCGGCCTGGTCGAGATTGTCGGCGTCGATCGCCAGCGGCTTGATGTAGATTTCCGAAGCCGGCGGAATCTTGCTGTCTCTGATGTACTCGACGAGGATTCTCAGGGCTTGCCTGGCCTGCTTGCCGGGAAACTGCTCGATTGTTGCGTTGAGCTTTCCGTCTTTTATATAAACAAGTGCATCGGGTATCGCATCGTATCCGATTAGTATGATCTCTGCCGTGCTCATCCCGCGAGCCTGGAGCGCCTCGGCTGCACCAAGAGCCATTTCGTCATTGGCGGCATACACGGCCTGGAAGTCACGGTTGGCCTGGATGAGATTCTCCATGACCGACATGCCTTTTGCGCGGTTGAAATCGGCGGTCTGGCTGGCGACGATTTTCAGGCCTGTCTTTGCTATTTCCTCTTCGAATCCCTTCTTTCGGTCAATCGCCGGCGATGCGCCGGGGGTTCCTTCTATCTGGATGACGCCTGCATCGGGGCCGAGCCTGGCGATGATGTACCTGGCGGCGACTCTGCCTCCCTCGACGTTGTCTGCCCCGACGTGGACGAGAACGTCGCCGCCGTTGACTTTTCTATCGACGGTAGCTACGGGAATGCCGGCGGCGTTGAGCGATTTGACGGCGGGGACGAGCGAATCAGCGCCAATCGGCGAGATGAGAACGCCATCGACGCCCCTGACGATGAAATCCTCTACAATCGACATTTGCCTGGCAGCAACGTCTTCGGCATCGGCTGCGATTATATCGACACCGAGTTTCTCTGCTTCGTCGGTAATATTCTTCTTCAAGTATATGAAGAACGGGTGCGAAAGCGACGGCACGGCAAGGCCGATGACGATTCGATCTTTGTCTTTCGGCTTTCTGCGGCATCCGTCCGGCAGGACGATTGAAGAGATTACAAGAACTATAATCAGACACGATAGTACGATTTTCTTCATTCCAGCCTTGCTCCTGAAAGAATGTGATTACCGGTGCTTCGACAACGCATTATAGGGGATTTGCCCGACCATTCAAGCAATAGCCGGCGGGAGTCGGACAGGCCGCAAGTGCGGGCGGCAGATTCGAGTTTTCGGTTGTCTGCAGGAGCTGTTCTATTCTCGTCGCCCCGGCTGGCTGGTTAGCAGAAAATCTCAATCGCCTGCGGGGGTAATTACACCCCTTCGCACGGACATCATGCGAAGCAGTTCGGCGGCCAGGGTTGTTGCGAGGCTCAGTACCAGGCCGAGCAGTCCCAGGACAACGGTCAGGACAACCAGCAGGAGCAGATATATAACCGCCCGTCTGACCGAAAGCGGAGTCTGCCTGTTAGACCATATCTTCATGATTCCCAGTACGGCGAACAATATGGCGAGGACGATGCCCGTGGTCTGGAGATTTCGGATCGTAGTCAGCGGGACTGCCCAGATGCTCAACTGAACCTGACCCGCCGAGCGTGCGAAATCGAGACGAACCTCACCGGCGGGCAGGGTAATCGGAAGCGAATAGTTGGCCTTGGCAACGTAATGCTGAACACCTTCCAGTTGAATTGCCGGCATCTCGACGACGGACGGGCCGTTTACGACACCGGAGGAAGGCGGCGACAACACGACCCTGCGGCCGGAAGCGGTGGTCCCGTATCCGTAGTTGCTGCCTCCTTGAATCCCCCCGGCGGCGGGTTCACGGATGTCCAGAGCAAATGCTCTCGTATCTGAGGGAGCACTCAAAGCCATAGAACTTCGGCTTGATTCGCCGGTCTGGGCGAGACTGCCGAGGTCGGTCTGGGGTGCGATTGACTGCGCCATTTGCTGCGGCTGACGGGCCCGGAAGTGACGTTCGAGACGGTTGTCTTTCAGTTCCTCCAACTGGCTCCTGAGCTGGGCCTGCTGGCGGTCCATCTGAATGACCCTTTGCTTTGAAAGCTCGTTCAAGACGGCCTCGGCCTCGCTCTTCTTGTCCGTCCTGGCATGTATCAGGCCCGCAATCTCTCGGGAAACCTCGCCAGAGACTGCTTCCTCGCCTATTGCTTCGACGTCGAGGGTAATCGCATCCGAGGATTTGGCCTTGTCGGCGTTCTGCTGCAGTGCTCTCAAGCGTTTTTCGGAAACTTCCAACTCCTCTTCAAGCCGAGCTATCTGCAGCTTCTGGCCCTCGCTGATAAAGTCGGGCTTCTGCTGGAGGGCGTTGTCGCGAGTTGCTTCGGCTATGCCGTGATTTACGGTTTCATAGTTGAGATACGCATTCAGATCATACTTGGCGCGGGTCTGCTGCTCCTGAATATAACTGCTGTTGGACGCGATGAGATTCGTCTGGAATTCCTCCTGCCCGCCAAGCTGTGAACTGAGGCGTGCATAGTCCTCTTCGGAAACCATACTCCGATTGGATTCGAGGAAAGACTGTGCCTGCTCGATGTCGGCCTTTAGTTTTTGATTGAAGATGCCCCAGTTGTCGCGTGCGAGGGCCTCCCCCCTGCTGGATGATCCGGAGACATCCCGATAGGTCTTTTCCAGCCTTTTGAGCTGGTCCAGCCGGGCCTCGATGTTGAGACTCAACATCTCGACCGTCCCTGCCACCGAGGACATATTGCCGCCCGGTCGCATGTATCGATAGCCCGACGGCAAGCGAAGCGACCATGTAGTGCGCGTTATCGGGATCCCCAGGACGGAGATTGCGGGCGGCTTCAGGTTTGTCAGGCCGCTGAGGGGCTTGAGCAAGGGGTCCGCCTGAGTGTCCGCGAAGTATAGATAAACGTCATAAGGCAGACCGCCCGGCGATGTCTTGACCAGCGGTATCAGGACTTGATTCGCCGCCGAGGCCGCGTTCTTGAGGTCCGTAACGGGTTTGACGGGCTCCGATGCCACAGCGGCGCTCCAGAGTCGCAATCCCTGCGGCACTTCAACTCGGAGAAACTGCTCGCTTCGATTTTGCAGTGCTAATCCGACCTCGTAGCGACATCTGCCGTTGCGGTCGATGACGGTTGTGATCTCCATAAGGTCCACGACGGCCTGGATACGCGCGGCGGCCTTGGCAGGTGCGAAGCCGAGACTTAGCGACCAATCCTGTTCGAAAGACTGGAAAACATATTGCAGCGATTCGGTCATTTCGCGCGACATCATCAACTTTCGCTGCTCGCTGACGGCGAGGGGTTTAAGATTCGCGGCAGCCTGGTCCTTGACGCTGATATCGTGGCGCGAGAGGTTCTGGACGGCAATGACGGCCCGGTAACCGGCAGGGGCTTCGGTCTCAATCCGCGGAACGGCAAGGAGTTTTGTGGATGCGTCGATAGGCACGGCGAAATTGACGGCAATATCGACGGTGCCGGTGACTTCGTTGATCAGCACTATTTTCCAGGCTGTCCGTCCGTTTCCGGCATCGGATTTGGTGACCGTACGCAAGGCTGGTGAATCCACGGCGACCAGCGGGGCGTATTCATCAGGCAAAGTGAAAATCAGATTGTCAACCGGTGAACCGCTGATGTCATATCGCAAGCGATACGTGTAGAGCACAAGAGTGGTTCTGACGGACATGCCGGCAAAAGTCTCGACGCGGATGCGCGTGGGTTCGGCGGAGATATTCAGTTGAAGGGAAGGCTCGGCCGTCTCAAAACTATAAGCGAATTGTGTCGAGTTGATTTGATTGGCGTCAAGCCAGTCCTTGAGGGCGCCGGGGACAATTGCCTTGAGGTTTTCACTGTTGAGGGTTTTCGCTTCGAGTGACGCAGCTACCTGGACGGCAACGCGTCCTTTCCGGCTGATACCAGGCGCCGCCGAATCGACATACCTGATCAGCGGCGTTTGGAAGACTTCTTCCGGAGCCTCCGAGCGAACCAGGACCATCGCTATTTTGGTATCCTCGCGGCCTCGATCGAATTTGACGTGCAGGAACCTTTGGTTTTCACTGGTTCGCTCGTAAAAACCATCGACGGCAGGTCCTACGACACTTAGCAACTCATAACCGACAGGCAGGCTGAAGCTCGCGCCGAAGAGCTTGCCTTGCTCGGTCGCCAGCTTTGCCTGCACCATGAGTTCGGTTTTGTCGGTGTTAAGGCGGACAAGCTGATCGAGGTGCACTTTCGGGCTCAGGATTGAGCGGGAGAACTGTACGAATAATGCGAAAGGTCTGTAGGGCCAGTAGTACCTTGCCACCGGTGCTGTGCTGTCAGCGGCCACTTCGGCAGGATGTGCATCTTTTTCGGCGTCAATAACGGTCCTTCGTCCGCCGGTGACGCCTGCTACCTTGACGTCCATACCTCCTGCCGAATGCAGCGTAACGGTCCCGCTCTCGCGGTTGACGTCAGCCGACCTTACCAGAAGCAGCCGGACGGGCTCGTTGCCCGACGGCAACTCGCCGAGCCAGCGAACGGTCAATTCGTACTGCTTCTTAGCAGGCCGATGCAAACGAACTTCAATTAGACTGAACTCTTTGCCGTCAACGGTTTTGGAACCGAGATCGCGATAGTCTCGAATATTTGTTCCGCTGACTTCGGTGAGCGTAGCGCCGACCGGGATGAGTAAACCGAATCGATCGTGCTCGCCCGCAGAGAACGTGTAGGCGATTCTGGTCACTGAGACCATAGCCCAGTGAAAGGCATAAACATCATGAGTCGCAGCGGCTGAGAGCGTGCTGTCGGCTGCGCCTCCGCCGGCCTTCGGCAGCCAGCGAAGTGTCAGGTCCCGCGTCATTCCCAGCGGGACCGTCCACCTGACAGCGCCGTTTGTATTCTTCGACGAAGGTTTGCTTTCGAGATTGTCGATTTCGAGTTCGAGGTCTTCACCAGGCAAAACAACATCCATTACGGCGCCGGGCAGAGGCGGCAATAAAAATTTGACGCTGCCTCTCCTGCCAAAATACGTCGGCTTTGCCAGCGCCTTTAGTCGCAGCTTGCCTGCGGTTCGGCCCGGCAGCATCAGCACCATATCGGCGGCAGAGGCCTGCTTGCCTTCGGCTTGCGGGCGGGTGTGGAATTGTGCGGCTTTACCGTCGATGGTCGCCTCGACGACGGCCAATCCGTCTATCGGCATCGGAAGAATAACCCAATCGGCCCCATAAGTCTCAATATCCGCGGCCAACAAAAGAGTCAGCCGATCGCCTTCGACTGTCACTTCGTAGCGAACAGCCGCCAGAGAAACATCCATTCCCGGTTTCGGTGTTTCGATAGTATCTTCCGGGTGCGCCCGGTTCCACAATTCCACATAGCGTGCATAGGGAATCAACACCTTGTTCGAGCCTTCCGCAGCGAAAGCATCTCCCTCGTAGGGAACGATAAGCGACGATGATGGATTCGATGCTATAGGTCGAGCGGCGGCATCCGGATTTTGCGGTGCGGTCAGAGGGGCTTTCGGCTTTACCGCCGCGGACTCGGCCTGTGCGGGGGTTGCAGCATTTGCCGAGCAGCCAAAGCACAACACACAGAGCAGCAGTACGGCAGCGGCTGCAGAGCCGCCGCTTACGAGGCCAATCCGACGCAATCCGGAACTACAGAACCGGACAAAGGCAACCAATACATAAAGCGGAATCAGGCCTGCCCCGGCCATGAAGGCGCCGTTGGCGAAAGATGCCATGGCAGGGCGCCAAACGGCTACCAGCGATGCAATGGCCATAACGGCAAAGATAAATGTCGCTTTGACTTTGCCGGGCTGCCGAAGACAAGCAAAGCCAATGACTGCGATCAATGCGAAGCCAACGGCCCAGCAAGACGACATCCAGTCTGTCCGCGTCAGACCGACGGTTAATTCCGAAGCGCCGAGAGCGGCGAATGTCGCCGGAGGCCCTGCGCCTGCGGTCGGCACAAGGTCCACCGGAAGCGTAGCACGGCCCTGGGCAATTAGCTTGACGCCTAAACCGCGGTGTGTAATCGGCTTGCCGGCTTGTGCCTCATTCGACAAGAATAAATCTATCGCCGCGTCACGGTTTTGCTTCTTCATTTCTTCAGCAGCCGCCTCGACATCGAAAGCTTCGCCCTGAGGCATATCAGTTACGATTGATCGAGACGCCGTTACGTTTGCCGGGCCTGCATCCTTCATCACGGGCATAACCAACGAACCTGCAAACATCTTCCTCTGGAGGAGATGGTAGAGCCTCACGCACGCGGGGGTCGGCCTGCTAAGATCGTGGGTCTGCATCCTCGTATATTGCGCAGTTATCTGATAGCCCGGCGGCGGGACGACGGTCCAGTCGGTGCGATTGATCTCTACGCCCGACAATTCGATACCGCCGAGGTTCAGGCGTTCAAGGCCGGATTTTTCCGGCCTACAGGCATAGACGATTCTGACGGGAATCGGGGCAGCGGAGTGTCCGAGAGGAACTTCACAATCTCCGCCGGCGCTTCGCTGGGGCTTAACCTGCCTGTCGGCGACTTTCAGCGACCAGAGTTCGGCGGCATCCGGCAGGCGAAAAGTCAAGAACTGTCGCCCTGCATTGGCCACTTGAAATACTGCTTCGGTCCTCTGCGCCCCGTCGTTGTCAAGGTAAGTAGTTAAATGTGATGAAACCGCCAGGGCAGAGGGGATCCGGTAGTTTTCATGCACATCGGTATCGAGCGCGAATGCTGTTTTCGCTCCGCTCGACGTTGCAACCGGATCGAGACGAAATGCCCACAAGATGCGGACCGCCTCTGCAGGCAACGGCGAAAGGTCAACAGCATCCATTTCTTTAGCCCCGCGGGCGTCAACTTTAAGGGCTAGTTCCTCACCGGCCTGGATTGCCAATTCCTCAGTCGTCTGCCCTTCGCAAATCGGGCGAACCAGCGGCAATTCGAGAGTATCGCCAATCAGCGGCTTCTCATAGCGTATGTCTATGACGACGTTGCCGAGGCCGGCATGGTCCAGGTTCAAGAGCCACAGATTGTAACGCCGGGTCAATTCATCAGATAACTGAATAGACTGCTCGCCGGGCTGGACAATGTTCTTGGAATTAATGGGCACCGTTGTCGAGGCGATTTTGAATTCTCTCCCGAGAGATTTGTCGGCGAGCAGATACAGCCTTTTCGCAGAAGCCCTCGATACGTCATATTCGATTCTCCAGTCGGCCCAGAATTCGCGCGGCCTGACCGTAACCAGCCCGACAGCATGCGCCGAGGTTCGCGGGCGACGCCGGGAAACGAGCAGTTGGATAGAGCCGGCGGCGGGCTTATTGTGACTGTAAGCATGCTGAACCTCTCCGGTAATGCCCAGCGATGCCATGCGCCCTACGGGAACCGGTTCGAGCTGCCCCGGCACCTGACCGGGCGCCGCATCGAGATCGCCCTCGGTTCGGAGCGAAATGTAACCTGAAACGGTCTCGGCCTGCGACTGAATGAGCGGCGCGGTTATTGTGCGATCAGGAGCGTCGCTGGGCCAGAACCAATCGGCAGGGACGTGCTGCATTACGATAGTGATATTGGCGGTTTTCTCCGGCTGTACGGGACGAGGCAACTCAATCTTAAGCAGGCGATGTTCCGCTTTGTCGTCAATACGATACTCAAAACCGGTCGGCTTGCCGTCCAGCAGGACGTCGGCCAGTTGCCATTGTGCCGCCGAGGCGCCGAGTATGAAGGATACGTCAAAAAGCTCCCGTTCGACAGCGGTGACTTCGAAATCGCCCGTTATCGTTACCTGTTGCGGTGATACGACAATCCTCTGCCTTTCTTTGATACTTCGCTTGAGTTCCACATCGGCCAGTTCCAGATTGACGGACCATTGATTACCCCAGTGGAAATACAACGGCCCTGCCTGGCCTGCCAGCAATCCCGGCACAGCGGCGGCGTGCGGAGCATCCTGCCTGCTTGCATCGATTATTTTCTCGCCGCGGACGCCCAGGGTCCGACCCGTATTGACCATAAGAAAGCCTCTCTGGAAGGCTGCATCGAGAAGTCCGATTCGCGGGGCCTGCCACTGCTGGCCTGAGCGCAGCGCCTCGGCCTTGATGTGCAGAGCTGTCGTGGCGACCTTGGGCGATCGCAGATGCACCGTCAGCGTACTAAGCTTGCCGGCGGTCTCAACGGACCATTTGACGAGACTCGGAGAGCTTACTTCGGTCACGTTCCACAGACTGGGCAATTCGAATTGCAACTGCCTTACACCACGGCGCAGAACCTGTACCGTATAGAGGCAACTCAACGATTGGTATGATCCGGCCAGGTCAACGGTCGTGGCCGAGTCGCCGAGGAGAATGGCGCGGTCGTCTTCCTGTCGACCGTTTCCGAGCAAGACTACCGCCAAATTGTCCCTGCCGCCGATGGTCAGTTCAACACTGGTAAGATCCGTCTGCTTGTCGTAGGAGGTCTGCGAGGCAGGTACTGTGGCGTGTATCTCCAGATCGCCGGCAGCGGCAAGCTTGATGTTTCCGGCTACGGCCTGTGGAAAGGACATGCTGAACTGGGCGCCGCCGCTGGCAAGCTCCTTGAGTCCGGTGGTTCCGGCGACCTGGAGTTGGTGCCGGCCCCGGGTCTGTACGACGAGCGTCAATCTTGCGCTCTTGTCGTAGCCCAGCGGCGCAGGCTTACCGTCCAGAAGAACGCTCGTCAATCCGATCCCGGAGAAATTCAGCGGAACAGCCACGGGGCCATTGCCTATGGATAATATGTCCAATTCGCCCGTCAGCGTCAGTTGTTCACCTGCCACTGTCGCAGAGTATTCGGCAAAGCGAACTTGTCCGAGTTCGAGCGTGTCGGTCAGCTTGGCGTTGGCCTCGGCGGCCGTCAGCAACTCCGCAAACTTCGTCCGATCCATAAGGACAGCTTTGTCGGCCGGGGCAATCAAGTGAGCGAGATCCTTATATGGGACATAGAGATCAGGCTTGAAATCATCGGCTCCGGCAGGAAAACCGAATAAAGCCGCCGGCAGCGCAGCAGTTACCAAGGCTGCCGCCACAATGAATCGGGGTAAACGTGATTCTCTGGTTTTTTGCTTTAGGTATCTCATATGACTACTCCTGATCCTTCTCTGGCTGCTCCCGGTCAGGGGCGTTTTCTTTTTTGGCGGTTTCCGGTTTCGAAGGCCGCTTTTTCCGCAGCGCCGCCAGGCTCAACTGCAATGTCGGGATCTTCGTAAACGCCCAGTGCGCTATCCACAACAACAGCACCAGGATCGCGGCAAACTTGCCCACGTCAATTACGCCGGCGACGAGCAACGGCAAATAGAGATGGGCAATACCTGCTACCAGGGCTACGACCAGCAAAACTAATACACGACGGAAGCCGCTGAGTTTGAGCATCAGAATTCCGACGCCTGCGATCAATACCCAGACAGCTACGCTGAAGACTTCCTTGCCGACGAGGAGCACCGACAATTCACCCGGCGCGCCCTGGCGGATAAAGTGTAGTTCTTTGCCCTGGCCGGTGAGTTTAAATGCAACGGCACTTGGCTGGTTTCTCTGCATGGTTTCCAGCATTCTGTGGCCCTGATAGGTCTGGAGTCTGGCAAAGACGCGGTCATAACCGAGTAAACAACGGTCTTGAGGAATCCAGAGTCGCCAAAGCGTCTGCTGGACGGGAATCTCTTGTGGAAGCTGGGGGGCCGTGAGATTCGATGCCGAGGCTTTGTCGAGACTGTATGCAATTTCGAGCACAAACTTCGAGACCTGTCCGGCCGAGGGAGGCAGGCGGACGATACGCTCATCCGCCTTGATACCCATTTCCGTGGGGGCCTCGCTGCCGTTTAAGAGGACCGCTGTGAGCTTGTGGTCTTTCGGCAGAGTTATGCCGAGCCTGTCGCCATGGCTTGTAGCCAAAAGATATGTCGCGTACGTATTCAGCATTCCGTCTCGTGCGAGGACCTGTTCGATAATCGCGCCGCTGACGATTGTCGTAAAGACGGTCGCCTCTTTCTGGGTAACTACAGGCAGTGACAATGCAAATTCGGCTGAATCGTACTTGAATGCCAGAGCGGCCAAATCGCGGTGAGGCTGGTAGGGCAAATCGGCGGCGCTGCCTGGGTCGGCTTCTTTGATATTTCTTGTAACCGGCTGGCCGATGGCAAGCGTCTCGGCTTTTGCGACGGCGATGTGGCCATTCTGGTCGGACAGACGCCCGGCTGCCAGTATCGGCTCAATCTCAAGAACGGACGGTTGCGACGCCGTATCCGCCTGGAATGGCTTGCGAGTTCTCACGACAAGCTGATAGCTGCCGGTTACTTTCGACTGGAGCACGATTTTGTAGTACGCCCAATCAGAGCCTTCGGCGCCGGATTCGTTCGGCTCAACTCGCTGATCGGCAGGAAGCTCGTCAATGCGAGGCTTCTCCTTGATATTGGCGCCGGTTATCTGTACGCCGGCATCGGCCATGTCAGCGGGCATCTTCAGATAAAATATATCGATCGGGGCGTAGCGAATACGATACTGCACTACCGCCTGCTGCTCAACCGAGCCGGGCTGAATATTTACAAGCCGATGAACGGTTGCGGATATCTGGACTGGCTTGACGTCAACCTTGAAATTGGCGCCCGCCGGTTTGTCGCGGTCAATTGCGGCAAACTCAAATGCCATCGCCGGCGAAAGCCCCGCCATCTCGCCCCAATTCGTCGCCTGCTTGACCGGGATAGCCTGCAACTGCCTGGCCTCATCGAGCTGCGCCTGGAGCTGGTTGGGCAAGAGCAGCATCAACTGACCCCGATACAGGTGCACATTGTTGGCATCGGCAAGGGGGAGGGGGAAATCGACGGGACTGTCGGGCCGGTCGCGGTCGGCGCGGGCGACCAGCATCAGGTCGAAGTCGCCCGCCTTTTCGCTTTTCAGCAGTATGTGAAGTACGCGATCGGGTCCGCTACCCTTAAGTTGAAAATCGTCCACGAGATCTCGCGGTTCGACCGCTTCAAGCTTCCACGGCTCGGGCAGATTCATACCGATCTCGAAGATTCCGGTGCGTTCGACTTTGTAATGGATTTTTCCGCGAAGCTCAAGGCGGTCGCTATCGACGCCCAGCATCCAGAGTTGATCGACGGCAATCCTCGGCGAGGCGGTTTCAATAACGATTTGGCCGCTGTAATCGGAGGTAATGAATCGGTAGGCCGTGACCCCGGGCTTGTTCCGGAGGTCTTCAGGCAACTGGCCGGTATCCACCCTGGCGAGTTTCCTGATGTTTTCGAGATGGACCGAGCGCCGAGGCGACCTTGTGATTCCAATCAGGCCGCTTTGTCTGAAAACTTGTTCGGTTTCGATTGGCGAAATTGGTATTGTTGCGCCGGCTTCCTGGAAGAATCGCTCGGTTTTGACTGCGAGCGAGTATTTGCCTTTGGCGGGAGCGAATAGTTTGACGCTGAGCACCTGCGCCTTGTCGGCGGTTTTAACCTCCCACTTTGCGATATTGGCGCCGGAGACCTCGGTGACGCGAAACCCGCCGGGCAGCTTTATGGTAAACTCATCGACCCCGCCGCGATGAATGCTGTAATCCAGCTTCGTCCGGCAACTGATAAGTGCTTCACCGATATCCATGTGCTGAAACTGCTCACAGACAACGACCGGCTCGAGGTCGGCGACAGTCTCTGTCTTCGGCTTCCAGCTAAGGCGCACCTGTTTGGCGGCGCCGAGAAAGGCCTGGAGTTTCGTCGCTTTGGCGCCGTCGGCATCGACCTGAGATGTCGTCGCTGCGAGCATCGGCTGGACGTCCACCTTGAGATTCTCTTCGGGTATCAATAATTCGAGTGTTGTAATGGCAGCGGACGGTATCTGGAAGTCGAGGACGGCTAAGCCGGGCTGGGTCTCGAGTTGACGGACGAAATCCAGGGCCAGCACATAGCGTCCCTTGCCTTTTGTCACGAAGATATACCGGCCTTCCTCCACCCGCAGCAGAGGGACGACCTTGGCATTGCCGGTCTCAAGCAAGGACGCCTGGGCGACCGCGACAGAGCCTAAACCGACGGGTATTTGCACCCATCCGTCAGCCAGAACGTCTATCGTAAGCTCCAGGCGAATCGTAGCGAGTTCTTCGACAACCTTGCCGTGAAACTTGGCTGTACTGACAAGATATTCAAACGGGGCCTCGCCGGCGTCTGCGGGCTTCTTTTGAGCAGCCCGCCAGAGCTTCTGAAAGTCGGCATAGGGAAGAAAGACTCCCTGGTCGGCCTTCTCGAAGACACCCTTGAGTTCCTCGTAAGGCACATAGACCTTGGCCGGTACGCCGGTCTGATCTCCGGAGTCACCGCCGGCAGCAATACCGACCGGTGATAAGGCAAGAGCAATGCCAAACGAAACAGCAATCATGGTAAAACGTGAACTGTTCATAAGATGTTCTCCTTGTAGAGAAGGATTTGTGATGATACCGGAAATATTCCCGCCGCACCCAAACCGGCGACTAATGAAAAGCATACTTTTTGATAAGTTGACAATAGTCTATCTCCAGGCAAATGAGTTCTTCAATCCCAGAGTAATGCGTTTCAATACTCTTATTATGGACGAGAATTAAGCCGGAACAAAGTAAAAGAAATGTAAAATAAGACCATTAAGCGGAAAATCGGTGGGTATTCTCCGCCAGAAGGTTCTTAGTCCTTCAATGCAAGGGCGCCGGTCGGGCACGCTTCGGCGCATTTTTTTGCAGCGATTTTCAGGCCTTCAGCGGTGGAACGACCGAATGGCACCGCCACTCTAACGTCGAAACCGCGTCCGACAAAGGCCAGGCCGAGTTCTTCGCCGGCAGCGGCGGCAATTTGAATGCAAATACCGCAGTCAATGCATTTGCCCGACTCGTAAATTACGTGCGGGTGTTGAGTGTTCTGAGTAAACAACCGGCGAGGCCCCTGATAACGGCTGGTCTTAGCGTCATATTGGGCGGCATGTAGCCTCAATTTGCAGCTTTGCGGTTTGCGGCAGTCACAATGTAGGCAGCGGGCTGCTTCACGGCGGGCCTGATCTTCGGAGAATCCCCCGTCCGCCGCATCAGGCGTTATGCGAGGCCCATCGCCTGCGCCGGCGAGAAAGGTCTCGATCTCGCCGTCTTTAAGCCTGCCGATACGCGTATTGAACGCCTTTGCCGGTCCTGTCACGGGTCGGCCCAGAACGTATTGTACTATCGAAACGGCGGCTTCTTTGCCGTCGGCGACGGACCGCACGGCGAGCCTGCGACCGCGAACGACATCGCCGCCGGCGAATACGCCGGGCAGATTCGTCTGGTAAGTCGCGGCATCTATCGCAAGACCGCTCTTGCCGATATCGAGGCCCATCGCCTCGGCATCGCCATCAGCCAGCTTACCCACAGCAACAAAGACAGCATCGAAATCTCTGCGTAAATCTTCTATCGAAAGCAACGCTCCAATCCTGCTCCCGCCCTTGAACTCAGCGCCTAATCTCAAGACCAGTGCTATCTCCTTGTCGAGCACGTCCCTGGGCAATTTCTCAGCGGCAACGGCATAACGCAACGAACCGCCCGGCTGGTCGTGGTCGTCGAAGATCGTGCAATCGATACCCTCCTGCAGCAGGTAGTAAGCAGCGGCAAGTCCGGCGGGTCCGGCGCCGACGACGGCGACTCTTTTGCCCTGTGTTGTCTTGCGCTGCGGCAGATACGGATTCTCAGAACCAAGGTCTGCATCGGCAACGTAGCGTTTCAACAGGCAAATCGAAACGGCCCGGTCGAATGCCGCCCGCCTGCAAGGCTTCTCGCACGGCGCCGGGCATATCCGTCCGAGGACAGCGGGCAAGGCAATGTCTCTCTTGACCGTGACAATCGCATCGGCGAGGTCCCCGGCTGCAATCTGACGAATCATCAAAGGAATGTTCATCCCGGCAGGACACGTCACCTGACAAGGCCCCATGCAGTCGCCCAGATGATCGCTGAGGAGCAATTCCAGGGCGGCTCTTCTGGCCTCGCGCACTACGTCGCATTCGCTCTCGATTTGCATGCCGTCGCGCGCAATAGTAGCACACGCAGGGACCAGACTGGGCATGCCGGCAACTTTGACCACGCACACCATGCAGCTCGTCGAGGGTTCACAGCCCTCCAGAAAACACAAGGTCGGGATTTCGATTCCCAGCTTGTTTGCGGCGTCGAGAATCGTCGAGCCGGCGGGAACTTCAACTTCGCGATTGTCTATGGTCAGTCGTGGCATTTCTATTCAACCTTCACCGAATCGGCGGGGCAGATATTCCTGCATGTCCCGCATCGGATACACTTCTCAGTATCGATCTGGTGCTTTTCATAGGGTCTGAATTCAATAGCATTAACGGGGCAGTGCTGGGCGCAGAGGGTGCATCCGATGCAGTCATCCGTCACCGAATATGTAATCAGCGCCCTGCATTTTCCGGTGGGACAGCGTTTTTCGATGTGGGCTTCGTACTCACTGCGGAAATACTTGATAGTCGAGAGCACCGGATTCGGAGCGGTCTTTCCCAATCCGCAAAGGCTGGAGGCCTTGATTATCCGAGCCAGGTGTTCGAGTTCGTCGATATCGGTCTTCTTGCCTTCGCCGGCACAGAGCCTTTCGAGTATATCGAGCATTCTCCTGGTCCCGACACGACAGAAAGTGCACCTTCCGCAGGACTGATTCTGGGTGAACTCAAGAAAGTACCTTGCGATATCGACCATGCAGTCTGTCTCATCGAGTACGACCAGGCCGCCGGAACCCATCATTGCTCCGACATCTTTGAGGGTTTCGTAATCGACGGGCGTATCGGCCAGTTCAGCCGGTACGCATCCGCCGGACGGCCCACCGACCTGGACAGCCTTGAATCGAAGCCCGCCGCCCACTCCGCCGCCTATATCCTGAACAATTTCTCGTATCGAAATACCCATAGGCACCTCGATAAGGCCGCCGCAGGCAACCTTGCCTGCCAGGGCGAAAACTTTTGTACCCTTGCTGTTGCCGGTGCCCAAATTAGCAAATTGGGCCGCTCCGTTCCTGATAATCCACGGCACAACCGCGTAGGTTTCGACGTTGTTAATCAGAGTAGGCTTGTCCCACAAACCGCTCTCGGCCGGGTAGGGAGGACGAAGCCGGGGCATCCCGCGACGCCCTTCGATGCTTGCCATTAAGGCGGTTTCTTCGCCGCATACAAAGGCGCCGGCGCCGGGTACTATCTTCAAGGACAACGAAAAGTCACTGCCGAAAATATGCTCGCCAAGCAGATTTCGCTCGTTGCATATCTCGATTGCCTTGTTCACGCGCTCGACTGCCAGTGGATACTCGGCGCGAATGTAAAGATACCCGGTCTCTGCTCCGACCGCCCGGGCTGCTATCGCCATTCCTTCGAGGATACGAAACGGATAGGACTCCATCAACATGCGATCCATGAATGCGCCGGGGTCACCCTCGTCACCGTTGCAGACAATGTACTTGTCCGGCGATTCCTGACTGCGTACGGCCGACCACTTCAAATGTGTCGGGAAACCCGCACCGCCTCTGCCTCGCAGTCCGCTGGTTTCGATCTCGGATATGATCTGCTCGGCATCCAGTTCACTAACACATTTGCGAAGCGCCTCGAAGCCGCCCTTTCCCAGATACTCATCCAAATCGACCGGATCGATAACTCCGCAATGCTCGGTGGCAATGTGTGCCTGCTTGCCGAGAAAATCGGCTACGTGTCCCTCTCGCACGTTAATCGAATGCCTGGTGACTGTTTCAGTTCCCTTGTTGGCGACAATATTGTCCAAGGCGGTCGAAACGACATTCGATATACGCTTTGTCAGACGAGGCGGCTTGAAGTGCCGAAGGACAATGGCTTTTGCGTCTCCGGGTTCGACCTGCGCGTAGAGAAAAGACTCCCGGCCCGGGAGAACGACTTCAAGCAACGGAGTCTGGTAGCACATGCCGACACACCCGACGCGTTTAACCGGCACTTCTATCCCTGTAGTGCTAAGGGCCGCATCGAGCGCCTCTTTGAGCTTGCCGCTTCCCCTGGCGACGCAGCATGAGCCAAGACCGATACGTATTTCGCCTCTGCCGGCAGCTTCATCGCCGAGCAAGGTCCTCTTTCGAACCGGCCTGGCGGCCCTGGCCTTTTCCTGGTTGAGAAAATCATCGATAATTCTTGCAACCGAATCGCCGGTTACATGGCCGTATGTCACCCGGCCTATCTGCACAGCCGGCGCCAGCGTGCAGCATCCCAGGCAGGCAATCCTGTCCACGGTGAACAGCCTCTGCGAATCAGTGTCCTGCCCCTGCGGTATTTCCAGATGGCGCAGGAAGGCGTCATAAACCTGCTCGGCGCCCTTGACGTGACAGGCTGTT
This sequence comes from Sedimentisphaerales bacterium, assembly GCA_016932835.1. Lineage (GTDB taxonomy): Bacteria > Planctomycetota > Phycisphaerae > Sedimentisphaerales > Anaerobacaceae > JAFGCD01. Next base: position 14,593 of record JAFGCD010000076.1, on the reverse strand, counting down.
CCGATGCAAACGTTAATAGTGTATTTACCGGCAGGTCGATGCCTGAACTGGTTGTAAAACGTCGAAACACCGGCAATCGAAGCCGGGGTTATCTCCGTCAGTTCACAGAGGCGTTCGAGCGCCTCTGTCGGTAAATAGCCGAACTTGCCCTGAATCGCCTGCAGCAATTCGAGCACCTTCTCCCTGCTCGTGCCGATTCTCTCGACTGCGGAATCTACAAGTGTCAGATCCAATTCACTCATAAGGTTACTATCGAGACAGGATTTCTTTTCAGGGTCGATCCGATGTTTCTTTGCCTATACAGTAGAGGTTATCTGCGCCCCTTATGTAAATGCGGCCGTTGACAAAGGCCGGGGAGGCGTGACATTTCTCACCGAGCTCGCATCTGGTCAATTCCCTGTACTTGGGCATAGGCTCGGCAATGATCATAACGCCTTTCTCCGTAAGCAGGTACAACTTGCCGTTGACAAGGCTCGGCGAAGCAAGGAAATCCGCCCTTATGTCCTCTTCCCACAGTGTCTTGCCGTCGGCAGCGTCGAAACACAGGGCCAGACCGTCCGAATTCAGAATGAAAACGAACTTGTCGTTGCCGATCGGGCTGCATATGTCGGGCCCGGGCTCATCGACACTCCAGGCGATGTGCGTCTTGGTAACATCGCCCTTGCCGTCGGTTTTTATGGCGGCAATTTTGCTGTACGGCTCTATGACAAAGGTCATACCGTTGGCGTAGATTGGAGAGGATGCGATGTCACCGGCAAGGCACTCGGCCCGCCATATCTCGTCGCCGCTATTGGGCTCGTATGCAATTACCCAGGGGTCTGCTGCGGCGATAATCTGCGAACCGGTTTCGGTCTGCGCGAGTATCGGGGTGCTCCAGGAATTTCCCACGGGCCGTTTTGCCTCCCAGACGATTCGCCCGGTGGGGCCGTCAAGGGCAATCAGTTTCGATATTTCCGACTCGGCATCCGCCTGGTCGAACTGAATCAGGAGCATGTTCCTGTAGGTTTCAAGCGAAGAGGCATAGCCATAGACGTTGTCGGGCAGGCCGAGCGGCTTTGTCCAAAGCTTTCGGCCCTTGAAATCGAAGCAGGCGACGTCGCCGGTTGTAAATATGACGTAAACTCTCCGACCGTCTGTTGCCATAGTGCAGGCGGCGTAGCCGGTGTCCTCCATGACTTCGAACTCATCCTCGCCTGGCTTTGGCTTCGTGCGTTCGACGTCACCGGTCCACAGCAGGGTCCCGCCCAGGGCGTCGAAGCAGAACACTTTATACACGTTGGGGTCGCCTCCAGAGAGGAAGACTCGGTCGCCCCAAACGACAGGCGAATTGTCTCCGACGACGGGCACAGGGGTCTTCCAGAGTATTCCCTTGCCGGTCTTGCCTTCCCAGTCGTCGGGGATATTGGGATCAGTGATGATTCCTGCGCCTTGCGGTCCTCTGAAACGGTGCCAGTTCCGGCTGATTTCGGCCCAGGTCGGATATGAATCGTCCACCTTGTCCTCGGTGCTGAAATCGACATCCGGAACCACCAATAGAAACACCACGACGATTCCCGCAACTATCAGGGCTCCAGCCACCGACCATCGCGCCAGCGCAGCCTGGCGCACCTGTTCGCCGGCGCCGGCCTGCATAGGCTGCGGAACCTGCACCTTTTTTCTGATAATATCCGCCCACTTGACGCCGAGAACGAAAACCGCCAAGGCGCCGAGAAGAAGATAGCCGCCGGTGCGGGTAAAATCGGCACGGGGAAGTCTCGACTCCCTGAACTCCAAATCGAAGAGGCGAATCTCATCGGCGAGAGTCTCCTTATCGACAGAGTCTTTAGTAATCTCGATTTTCATATTCTCGAGTCTCTTTTCGAATCCGGTTTCACGAATGCGGCCCTGAACGTAATTTGCGACGATGAGCGTAAGAATAACAATCGAAAACACCGCCCCGACCAGAGCGGTGGCTATCGCGCTGCCGAACCAAGGACCCAGGCCCTTGCCACTACCAGATTCATTGTTGTCGGATGCCATCATTCTCAACTAATCTCCTGTTTGTTCTTTTCGAGCCTGACGTGCTCTCTGGGACAATACTTAAAGCATCGCCCACACGCTATACAGCCGGCCCTGTCTGCTTCGTAATCGGTCCTTTTTCGCCAGACGGAAACAGCGCCGAGTTTCAAACCGATCACAAGCCCCATGAAACCGCCCAGAACCCAGCCGGCGGTTACGAACTTCTCGCGAATAACCGAGGCCTCGTCATAAAGGTCTTCGATTGTCCTGCCTGTCGCCCTGAAAGCGGTGCTCGGATCGGTAACGCCTTCGACTTCGCCCGCTTCCTCAAGGTAAATGCGTTCGGCCAGGCGAACCGTAGGATGCATACGCGACGTGACGTTCTTCAGTAGTGAACCGCCCCATCCGCATAAAGCAATCAAAACAGGTATCAGGAGAATCAGAAAGGCTATGCGCCTTCTGGCCTTTGCGTACTCGACGGCGGGCCATTCGACGGCAGGCCTTCTGATAGCACCGAACGGACATGCCTCCTCGCACAATCTGCACTGGATGCACTCATCAGGCGTAATAGTCACTCGCCATTTAGAAAGCCGAGATAGCTGGCGAAGGATCACACCGTAGGGACAGAAAAACCGGCAATATGGGCGCCCTACAAACAGCCCCACCAAAAGAAAGCACAAACCAATTATAAGCATATTCACATTCCCGCTCAGGCGGAAGAATGCGACAAACGGGTCGTATCTGCATATCAGAAACGCGCTGCCTGTAGCGGCAAATAGGACCGCCAAGGTTAGGTAGAGATACGCGAGCAGCCGAAGACCGGCGGCGAGCCAGTAAGGCACCGATACGGGGCGCACCAGAACCATATCCTGGATCGCGCCGAGCGGGCAGACAGCCGCACAGAAAACCCTGCCGAAAAAGAGTGTGAAAACCAGCGGAAGCAGGAAAAAGAGCGATACCGTAATCGGTACAGTATAAGTGCTGTCAAAAATCGAGAGTATAATGTTCTGAATCGCGCCTATCGGACATACGCAGCCCTTCCTCCAATAGCCGAAGTAGATCAACGACAGCATCATTAGCACAAATATCGCCCGCCGGCTGCGCAGTTTCAAGGTCAGATATGAAGCCAGCGAAAGCGCCGCTGCGAGCACGGCGACATCCACATACTCATAAATATCCGGATGAGGATGCGGTGTGGTCGTAGTGGGCATTACGTAATCGCCCTCGAATTCGGGCGGAGGAAATCGCATTTCTGCCGATGCTGAAACGCAAAGAGCCGACAGAACGGCTGTCGCGATCAGGATATAAAACAAGCGTCTCATCAAGCGTTATCCACCTTTTTGAGCAGGTAAGGTTTGTCCGAGGGTACTCTTGTGAAGGCTCCGGAGGGACATGCCGCAGCGATAGAACATTCGTTGCAGTTGAGGCACCGGTCGTGACGCACCTGCAGAAAGAGCGAGCCGTTGCCGAACGCCGCGCATCCCTTGACACACTTGCCGCAGGCTATGCAGAGGGCTTCATCTATGTCGTACTGAAAATAGGGCTCGCTGACAAACTTGCGTTTGATGGCGCCCGTGGGGCAGAGTTCGTTCTCCGCGCCGGTATCGAGCGCCAGAGCCGTGGGCTCGTGGAAACCGGGGCAGTAGTCGCAGTACCCGCACAGCTCATAGACCTGCACACACTTGACGGCAGAATTCTCCAGGACGCAATGCGTCTCACAGTTCCCACACGCAATGCACTTGTATGGATCGATCTGCCAGAGCGTATCTCCGGCCCTGCTTCTGCCCGACAGGAATCCCGCCAGGCCGCCGAGGCCCACCAGGCAACCTCCGAAACAACTTTTTTTCAGCAGTTGGCGTCTATTGACGTTTTCATTTTTCTCAGCCATTGTCTGTTCTCGAAGAAGATCTCTTAGCTTCCAGTGCAAGGGGCAGACGGCATTGTTCGAGTATCCTGCAACCCCTGCAAAGCCCGTTGTTGACACAAATGCCTTGACGTTTCAGCCAGCGCCTCTTGACGGCAAGCAAAGCCGCACCGGCACATAATAATCCCAACGCAGCGTATCGCAGCGCACCGACAAAAAACTCTCGGCGGCTGTGAATATTCCCAGATAGCCCGCCCATTACTCGACCTCTTTCTTTGTGTATATCCTGACAACGTTCTTGATCGTATCTAAAACAAAAATGCGTCCGTCCGCATCAACGGCCACGTCAAATCCCACCCCCTGCGCCTGTTCCGGGAATTCATGAATATAGGCGCCGCCCTCTTCGAGAAGCTGCTCCGGCCCGGCGACAACTCCGACAAAAGTCCCCTCGGAATCATATATTTTGACCCTCACCAGCCCCTTCTCAACGGTTACGAAGCCGCCGCCCGGCAGCACGGCGATATTGGCCGGATTACAGCAGCCGCAGAAGCCGTCGACAGACGCAGAGGCTTTGCCCCAGGCGAACTCGAAATCGCCGTCGAGGGTATATGCCTCGACACGAAGTCGTCCGGGGTTAACCACTCTAAGCAGCCCGTCATTCGATAATGCGAGATCGAAAGAAGCACTCGGCACTACAAAACCGGGAACGTTGGTCTCGGGATTACGCTGGCCGATTCTCTTGACGATTTGGCCTGAAACATCGTAACGGATAACAATGCGATTGCCGGCATCGGCGACGAAAATCCCGTCATTCGAAACGGCGATGCCGGTGAGCAGCGCATCATTGCCCAGGCTATTCCAACGCGCCAGTCTCTGGGCGTCGGCGTTATAGACCTCCACATGGTTCTCGACGCCGACATATATTCTCCCGTGAGAACCGACGGCGACACAGCCGGCCTGATCCGAGAGGCTGATCTGACTTATCGTATCATCGTTGGGGTCGAAAATGCGAACCGCCCTGTCACCGGCGACGAGGATAGCGCCTTTGGAATCAACGGCCAGGGCGCGTGACTGTGTGAAACCTGTGTTGATTCGCTTGCCCGATTCTTCATACAAAATCAGGTTAGGATCAATCTTGGATAGTTCTTTGATATCGTCCAGAAGCTTTTTGCCCAGACCTTCGCTTTTCTCCCCGAAAGTGTCGAGTCGTACGATCGAAATAACGGCAGCGACTGCGGCAAGAGCGATGAGCACGCCTACGAAAATCTTCAGTCCTGTCTGATCTGATAACCTATTCATCCGATCGCCTTAGTCATTTATGAGACAATTCATTATAAATTATTTTGAACAAGTTCGCACTGCTACTGCCCGGAGATACCAAGACACACCATGCTGTGCATATCTCGTACAATCAGCCGGCCCGAGGCAATCGCCATAGGCCCCCACGTTTCATGCCCGTCCATAACACGAGCTTGGTCGATCTGGACATAACCAGCGGACGAAGCCTGCACCAGGGTGAGCATGCCGGAATCATCCATAATATAGATACGACCCTGAGCGATGGCGTAAGGTCCGGAACCGAATGTATTTGCGCTCGTGCTGGCCCAGGCAACTTCGCCCTTGAGGTCGAGGCAGACCAACTGGCCGTCCGGCCTGACTCCGAATATATGCCCGTCGTAGAATATCGGGCTCTGCTGTATCGAGCCGAAAACGTCCGTACCATGCAGGAACTCAGATTGGGCGACTATCCTGCCTTCGGTCTCCGTGAGACGCAGCATTGTGCACCCCTTCTCCGTCTGGCTGTAGCCTGCGGAAAAAAATATTCTGTCAGACCCTACAATCACCGGCATCGGGACATTAAATCGCACTTTCCAGTCTTCGTATTCCCACAACACGCTGCCGTCTTCCGCCGAGACGCCGACGACCCCTCCTGCGATCTGGTCGCCGCCGCAGTAGATATAGAATCGCTTGCCGCCGAACTCCATCGGCACAATAGACGAATGCGTCATCACCCAGCCCTTGGGATTGGGTGTTTTCCATGCTATTTCGCCGGTTTCGCAATCGACGGCCATCATAAGGACATCGCCGGCCGGTGCGATTATCGCCTTGCCGTTTTCTATCAGCGGGCACTGTGCGGTGTACCACTGGGGAATCTTCGTGTTGAACTCTCTGACAAGGTTGAACATCCAGTGGAACTCACCGGTCATCGAGTCAACGCAGGTAACGTGACACTTAGGGCCCATGGCCACGAGATATTTATCCGTCACTGCGGGGACGGCGCGACTCATGCCGTGCCATCGTTTGACTTTTACGGGATAAGAATAACGCCATATTTCTTTGCCGTCGGCGAGTGACAGGCATCTAATGGCGTCGGCGTTTTTCTCATGGTCATAATCAATGATATAAACTCGCCCTGCCAGCACGGCGGCGCCGGCATACCCTTCCCCGAGTTCTATAGACCACAGCACATCAGGCCCTTGCTCCGGCCAGGCAGCAGCCAAATCCACCTGTTCTTTGCTTATTCCGTCGAAGTCCGGGCCTCTGAATCGAGGCCAGGTGCCCGGCAAATCAGTGGGGATGCCGTCGGATTTGACGGTCTGCCCGGCTATCTTGATTGGTTCATCGGCGCCAACTACGCTTTTGGGCCTGCCGTCGGCGCCCGGCAAACGCGGATCACACTCCTCGAGCGCATCGCCGCCAAGCCACATATACATCGATATAACGCCGACAATCGCTATTGCTACTGGTATTATCCCGGCTATGAACTTCATACAATCCCTGCGACCTGCCCGGCCGACTTACTCACTTCGCAAAGCATCCAGCATCGCACCTCTCAGCGCTAATACCGTCGCAATCCATATCCATACAATGCCGCTGAGTGCTATCGCAGCAACCGTAAAGCTCAGTGAAACATACGGAACAACCCCGGCCGGCGCTTTGAGAGCGGGCGCAACAGCAATGAGCGCAGCACCGGCCCCGCAAACCAGGCCGGCGAGCATCAGCCCCGAATGTTCGTAGAAGATCATTCGTTTCAGCGACGCCTTATTAAACCCTACTGCCTGCAGCATTGCAAGCTCGTTTCGGCGTTCGAGCATATTGCGCAACACTACGAGCCCCAGGCCCACACTGCCGAGGACAAGTCCAAGGCCGCCTAAAATCTCAAATATCGAAATATACGTGCTTTCGATCCGGCCAAATGCCGCCAGACGCTGCCTGGCGGAAGAAAGTCCGAGCCCGAAATCCGTCAGCCGAGAAGAAAGGTGCTCGGCCACCGCGCCAATTCTCTCCGGCGGAGCATCGACAAGCAACAGACGATAACCATCCTCCGAGGGAAACCGCTTGATAAATTGCGATTCGGCAATGAGCAGGCTGCCCTGAAGGATTGAATTTCCCAGCATCCCAACCAGCCGAACGGAAAACTTGCGGCCTTTCTCGTCGCTGTACTCGATGTCATCGCCAAGAGACTTGCCGAGAGCCCAGGTAATAGTCGCGATGTCGCCAACAGCAGGCACTATATTATCGTCCTCATAATCGTTGAGCAAGTCCCAGGCAGCCTCACCCTTGATGCCCGTTCTGGTTGAGGCGAAGCTGAAAGAGCCTCGATTAAGCAACTGAACTGAACGAACGCCCAGTAAGCGAGGTGTCTGGGCCCGATTCAGGTTGAAACAACTGGCGTCATCCCCGTCGCGAACCCGCATTTGAACAATCTCAACGCCTTCGAGGACGTTGCTGTCGAGCAGCATAGAGCGCCGTCCCTCGTCGCTGTTGAGGTCGTGGAGAATTCCGATAGCCGACTCGCCGTACAGTGCAAAACCGCCCGTGCCGGAATCCCGCCTTTCGGCGTGGGCCAGAGGGTCGTGTCTGAATACCTCTACTGCTATAACCAGAAATATCCCGCAGGCAAGCAACGCCACAACGGCCAGGCTTCGTCCCGTTCGCCTGCTGCAGTTGCGCAGCCCCAGGCCAACCAGGGACGATAATGGTTTTCTCCCGCTGCCGGCCATGACCTTTAACACGGCGCTGCTAAATGCGATCCCGGCGGTTAGGAGCATCGCCCCGGAGCCGAAAAACGCCCCGGCAACGGCGGTGCTCTGTTCGCTGCCGACCATAACCGGCAAAACCACCGCGCCGATCACCGCAGCGACCGCCACAAAAAATCCCGTCTTGCCTCGCGATAGAATGCTTGCCCCGAAAAACTGCCATCGTCCCGCACCGGAGAGAAGCTCGCGGGTAGTCATCGACACCTGCCTGCGCAGAGTCAGCCATATTGCACACAGGGAAATCACAACCGCCGCAGAGGCGCCTGCGATCAAGGTAGTTGTCTTGACATAAAAGTATATTGCCGAGCCTTGTGTAACCGATGAGAGCACAACAACCATCACTTTCGTATAAAGCAGCGCCGCGCCGGTTCCTGCAATCGCCCCGAGCAATGCCACGAGTCCTCCCTCTGCAATCAGCAACAATCTTATCAGCTTCGGCGAGAATCCCAACGCCAGCAATGTGCCGATCTGCTCGCTGCGTCCTTCGACTCCGAACACGAATAACAGGCCCGTCAAAACGACCGCGGCAGCTATGAGAAAGAAGCTCAGGCCAAGAAAAAGCCAGCCGAAATAACTCGATTCGCTCCCCGCCTTTGCGCCGCGCTGGCGCACAGGCTGGAAAAATAAGCCTACCGAACCGGGATCAACCTTCGCGAGCAACTCTTGTGCGATCTGTTCTTCGGATGCGGCGGCCAGCGGGTACCGAACGGCTGTCATATTCCCATAACGGTTGGCCCACATCGCCTGGCCCGCCGCCAGCGTCACAAAGGCCTTGGGCGTACCGCGATAACGGTTCCAATACTCTTCGTCTTTGTCTCGTATTTCATCGAGATCGATTGTGATTCCGGGCTCCCAGTCCCTGCAGTTATCCACATCCGCCAGACCCGGAAATTCCGGCATCAGGTTCGGATCCATGGCCGGCCTTTCCATGGGCAATATGTCGCGAACTACAAAGCTCGATTTACGCTTCTCAAGCTTCTTCATAGAACCGATGACGGAATACGCAATTTCCATCGAATCACCGACTTTCGCACCGACATCATCGGCCAGCCACTGATTAATGAGAATTTCATCATCCTGCATGTCGTGAGGAATAACGCCGTCCGCCGCCGGCGTCATGGCGGCAACGGTGGAATAAGGAGCTGACTTCGGTCCACGGCGAAGTTCGTCCACAAAATACGTCAATACACCAACAGCATTGTCACCGATACGCATAGCAGCATCCGTCAGGGAACGATCTATAAAGACCCTGCTGCTGCGCATCTCCAGGACCTGCCGGCCCCTGAGCGTGCGAAGCTCAAGACCGGCGTCACCAAGCCGCCATCGTTTTCTTATTGCGGCGTCGGCTTTCTCGACAGTTATATCATTTTCGCCGCCGGCAGCGACCAAAAGTATGTTGGCCCGAGATCTCTGACCAAGATTCTCCTGCAGCCATCGAATCGGCACAAATACATTCAACGGCGGAATCTGATTGGCCTGCAAACTGAATCGTCCGAATTGCGATCTGCCGGCGACGGCTTTGACTGTAAGCCGGGCGAAAAAGGACAAGTCCGAATCGGGCGTCAGCGGGACCTCTCGCGGCATCAATCCCGGCTTCTCGATTCTCATCTTGACTTCGTCGCCGACGCCAACACCGAGCCTCTCGGCGAGCGGCTCATTGAGAACGACCCCTTCGCCCCAATCGAGCCGGAATTGCCCGTCGCCCGACCGGGCTCCCACCCCAAAGAAACGCTCGTCAACGCCGAGCACCTCGACCCGGTTTGCCAGGGCGGTATCGTCGCTGTTGGCAATCAGGCCCCGCAACTGCAAGACCGGAGCGACATCCGCATTCAGTTCGGCCGACAACTCGTCGGCAAGGTCGGCCTTGAAGAATCTGTTCTGCGCAACAAGGGCAAGCTGTACGCGACCCAATCGCTCATCGGCCATCACCATCAGGCTGTGACGCACCGAGTCGCCTACCACCAGAGCACCCGTCAAAACAGCGGTGCTCACCGCCACGGCGAGCAGCACGCCAACGTTTGTCCTCCAATAGAAGACAAGGCTGTTTTTGATGAGTCTCCACAAACTCATTCACCGCTCCTGTTTTTCAGCCGGCCCCTATCCAATTCCATGACCCGCCCGATTCGTTCTGCGAGGGCCTGAGAATGCGTCACGACTATCATCGCTACTTTCTCTCTGCGGTTCAACTCGACGAGCAAATCACTGATGTTCTGCGAAGAATCCGCATCGAGTGATCCGGTAGGCTCGTCGGCGAGCAGCAACCCAGGCCGATTGATCAAAGCCCTGACAACCGCCACACGCTGCCGCTGTCCGCCGGACAACTCCCCGGGCCGATGCAGTATATGCTCTCCAAGCCCGACCAGCCTCAAAAGGTCAATCGCCCGAGCCTCGACTTCCTTCTTCGAAGTTCGTCCCTTCTCCACAAGCGTCGGAATCAGAACATTCTCGATCACGGTGCATTGCGCCAGCAGATGATGCAACTGAAAAACGACGCCTATATCCTGATTTCGCACATGCGCAAGCTCGGTGTCATCGAGTTCGGCCAGATCTCTGCCTTCGAACAGCACCCGCCCGGTCGACGGACGGTCGAGTCCGCCGATGATATTGAGCAGTGTGCTCTTTCCGCTGCCCGACGGCCCCACCACGGCAACAGATTCGCCCTTTTCGAGCTTGAACGTAATCCCCTTCAGCACGCTCAGGGGCTCGGCGCCGCCCGGTGATTCATAACTTTTCGATACGTCAACAAGTTCCAGCATAATCATCCTCGCGGATTTTACCCGATTATTTCTTCGTATATACGCACCGTTCGTGCAGTAGTTTTCTCAATGTCGAATTCTTCATATACCGCATGCCTGCCCTTCTCTCCCAGTTCCGCCGCGTAACTCGGATCGAGCAGCAGCGCCTCGATACTGCGGGCCGGCTCGCCGTCATCGTCAGGCTCATACAGGAGACCGCCCCCTGTCATTTCCAGCAGTTCCACGAAGACGCCGCTTCGAGGCTGAACCACCGGCACACCCGCCGCAAGCGATTCGAGAACGTACATGCCACAGGCCGCGGGCGCCTTCTCAGGCACACACAACACCGAAAGAGAATTCAGAAAATCGATCTTCGCCGCTTCGTCAAAATCCGTCAGGAAGTCCACGTTTCCGGACAGCCCGGAATCCTTCAGCATCCGGTGGACGTGCCTCAGAAACGCCTTGTCACTCGCACTATAGCCGCCGGCTATTCTCAGTCTCGCATTCTTGAACTGCTCCTTCTTCTTCAGGGAAACGAACGCTTCGACCAGAGTATCCAGCCCCTTGACCGAACACATCTGTGAAAGAAAACCAACTGTCGGGACATCCGGGGCTTTTTCCCTGAGTTCACGTCCGTCCAGCGAAATCCCGACATGGGCAACATGCATCTGTGCCGCCCCGACTCCGAGCCTCTGCCGCATGAAATCCCCGTAGTACTTGCTCACCGCCACGAACACATCGACATCGTTTGCATGTTCGACAATCAGTTCCCAGGCCTGTCTGCCATAAGGCGACGGCAGCGCGTCAAGGAATCCATGTTCATCCTGAAGCTGGCAGACTACCGCGGCATCAAGCCGTTCCTTTATCGGCCTTGCCATACCAAGCAGGAGAATGTTGGATAAGCAAATCACATCAACGCGATCTGCCTCGGATTCCAGCCAGCCAAGAAGTCTTTCGAGTTCCTTTGTCTGCCTGCCGTGTTCACCGCGCAGCATAGAGAGTGTCATCCTGCCGAGGTCGTGCGGGCTGGTCATCGATGCATTGCGCCCAAGCCATCTCAGCAGTGACGGTGAGTCTAAAAGCCTATCGACCCAACGAGGTGTCTTTCTGAAAATCGCCGATTTCTGCTGCAAATAAACGTTGACGCCGCCGAAAAAAAGCGGGGTATCAGCCGTCGTTGCGCCCTCGTTGTTAGGTAACGGCAGATACAACGGGACCATTACAACATCGTGCCCGAGTTTGCGCAGAGCTCGCACCAGAGTGATATCGCGCAAACAGTTTTCACAGTAAAAGCTGTCGCCCGAACTCGGTGTTATCTGCACAATTTTCACAGTCGCGTCATCCTACTCTACTTTTTCGCACGAAAAGCATATAGGCAACCGTCATCACTGCCGACCACGATCATCCCTCTTGCCACTGCAGGTGAAGAGGTAACGGCCTGGCCGATCTCATACGACCAGACTTTGCTCCCGTCGGCGAGCCTGAGCATATACACTCGCCCGTCCTCGGCGCCCGCTACCACCTTGTCGCCGCAAATCACCGGCGAGCTGTCAACCTCTCCCAATGCCTGAAACGTCCAGACTTTCTTGCCGGCTTGCCGGGAAATGCAATGCAGACGCTTGTCTCTGGCCCCGAATACAACGACCTCCTCGCCAACGGCGGGCGAAGAAAATACGGCATCTTCGCATTCATACCGCCACACAATTTTACCGGAGGCGATTTCCGCAGCGATAAATTCATTGCCGTGGTTGCCGACGTAAACCCGCCCATCGACCATGGCCGCCGACGCCGGGATGTAAGAACCGGTATCGATCTGCTTGACTCCGCGGCCGTCACCGATAGAAACGATATGGATCAAGGCATCGCAGCCGCCGAACGCCGCCTTGCCGTCGGCGACTGCCACCGCGCCGTTGATGTAGTTGGCTGTTTCGTATTTCCAGACGGCTTTGCCGTCGGCCGAGTCAATGCAGTGCACATAATTGTCATAGCTGCCCACAAGAATCCGGACAGCCTTGCCGTCCGGCGAGAGAACCCAGTTGGCGCCGCCGGATATCTGCCCTTCGGTTTCGTATTTCCATTTGAACTCGCCGCTGTTGGCGTCGAGGGCGAACACAAAGCCATCTAATGCCCCGATGTAAACCGAGCCGCCGACTACCAGAGGCGCCGCTTCGATAGTGTCACTGCTATGGTACTCCCAGATTTGCTCCCCGCTCTCTAAATCAACTGCATAGACATTAGCATCGGCAGAACCGATATACACGATGCCGTTCTCAATTGCCGGCGACGACTTGATCTGATCGCCGGTCTTGAATTTCCACGCAAGCTCCATGGAATCAGGCAGAGAACCCGATGCTCTGCCCAACAACCCCTGCCCCCCGCGAAACATAGGCCAGCTATCCTGCCCCGGAAGCACGGCCTCGGTCTGCACAGCAACCGCACTCTCTCCGGCCCGTTTGACGTCGCCGCGATGCACCATCACCACCATACAAACCAGGCATACTCCAATAAGCCCGGCATTCACCAGAAGTCTTTTCGCGGCGACACTCATAAAGGGTCTCCGTCGCTATCGATCATTGTATCACAGCTATTTTCAGCATCAATGATACTGTATCGCTTTACGGCAGGCAATAGGATGCTTAATGCAATTCAAAGGAAGCAGGGATGGATACGCTTTGCGCGTCAGCGGCAAACAGGCCTGGCCGTACATCAATCGCGTAAAAAAAGCGAGCAGCCCCTGTTTTGTGATCGGGCTGCTCGCTTGCTGTTATTATCACGATTTTCTACGGCATGCCGGGACTCGGCGCCGAGGCACGCCAGCTTACCGCATCGTCCCAGGTGGCCGGGTGCGCGGTCGGATCGACTATATGAAGCGATTGGCCGCCGCCGTCGGTGCTGGGATACCAGGTATCCTTGTAGCCAAACCTCATTATCGCAGCCTCCAAGGGCCAGGCAAGGGCCATGATTATGTCCTCTCCGCCGCCGTCTAAGCCCCCTGTGTAAGTCCCTGCAACTCTGGGACCATAGCCGTAGCGCGTCCGGAAAGCCGTTTCATCACTAACGACAACGATATACTCCCCGGCTGCAAGCTGCATAGCCGGGAATTCAAACAGGACGCCATCGAGAAAACGCACACCGTCAAGCTTGATAGCCGTATCGCTTATATTCTTTAATTCGATGTAGTCATAGTTTCCACTGGCCGGGTCGTGATACATCAACTCTGTAATCCGCAGGCCCGCGAGTACGTCCCTGTCATCGACAAACGGATCTTCGCCGTAGTCAACCGTCGTAATCGAGGCCTCCAGCTCGGCCGAAATCAGAAAGTCGCTGCTGGTCAGACCGTAGTTAAGGCCCTGGATAGCAAGAACGTTTTCGCCGGCTCTCAATGCGCCGAGGTACTCGGAGATATCGATGACTTCGAAGTTGACTGCTTCCGGATCATCGTGACTATCGTCGGCGCCGGAATCCCACGCTGGCGTGCCGCTGAAGTTGCGCGTGGCCGTCTCAAGCAGCGTGCCGTTGATATACGCCACAAATCCATCATCATATCGTATCTTGAGCGTCAGGTCAGTGAATTCGGCCAGGTCCTCGCCGTCAACGGTAAACGGAATGCGGATATAGCAAGTCTCGTTCACTCCATCCATCTGTGCTTCAACGTCAAGAGTAATCAGGCTGACGTAGTTGGTGGTATCGGTGGGATGTGTTTCATAACCGACACCCCCCGGGGCGCCCACACAGGACAGCCAATTAGCATCGTTGAATTCCGGATCCGAATTCCAGGCAGCCGGTATGTGAGTAGGTGAAGTCGGAATAATCGCGCGTTTCGTCGCGGCCTCCGGAGCAAGTACTGTCGTCTCGGTCGTCACTATCGGCGGAGAAGTATTCGCAACGCCGGGCGTCGGCAGGTCGAAGAAGTCGTAGTTGCTTGAACCATCGGGAGCGCGGCCCTGAGAAATATC
>JAFGCD010000075.1 GCA_016932835.1 Sedimentisphaerales bacterium | reverse complement strand
GCTTGTTCCCGAGCGAGCCGTCGTTGTTGAGGCTCGTTGGCGCGCTTCTGATGGAGACTGATGAGGATTGGCAGACTGGCAAAAGATGTCTGGATATGACTGTGGAGAACGACACCCCCGCCTTACAGCAAAAAAGAATTTACAGAAAGAACGTTGCTTGATCAAAAATAAAATTCCAGGATAGTTGGTGCCAAGCAAGTCTCTTTGGCACAGTGTGTCGATTTCTTCATTGAGAGCATGTCATGCCACATCCCCTTTGTACAGCGAGCAACCTTCTTGAAGGTCTTGATGAGATGTTCACGATCAATCGGCTGGGCCTTCCTAAAGCCCTTCGCAGGTGTCTTGGTACGACTAATGTGATTGAATCTCCTAACAACCTACCATTCCGAATGAAGCGCGAAACGCGAAATGCGAGACCCGAAAGACGAAGAATGAGGGACAAAGGGAAGATGAGATTGCCACGCGATTCTTCGAATCGCTCGCAATGACGGCAGGCGGAAGGAGAGAGTATTGTGTTGCGTATGCGGTGCGGAGGGCTATAATCGCTATCGTATCGGCAAAAGAGCGGCCTGTGGGGCGGGCTTGGACGGCGGGCTGCGATGCCGTGGTGCAGGAATTTGTGTTTCGGGGGCGTTGCTGTCGAATGAAGGCGAGGAAGCTTAAGAGACGGCTGTTGTCGTCGTTTTTCGGGGTGATTGCGGCTTTCGGGGTGCTTGTCGGGCTGTTGGGGTACTATGTTATCAAGAAAGATATCTTAGAGCGCGCGCAGGAGAAGGTGCGAAACGACCTTAATTCGGCGCGGGAGATCTATCAGCAAGAGGTCGGCAGGGTCGGGGACGTTGTTCGTCTGACGGCGCTGCGTTTTTTTCTTAAAGACGGGTTTGCGGATGAAGGGGTCGCGGAAGAGCTGGAGCGGATACGCCGTCAGGAGTCGCTGGATATTCTGACTTTGACGGATTCATCGGGAAAGGTGGTGTTGCGGAGCAGAAACCGGTCGTCGGGCGGGGACGACCAGAGCGGGGATTCGATGGTGCGGCGGATAATCGAGGGCGAAAAGGCGCTGAGGGGTACGGCTGTGGTGCCGAGAGAGGACTTGCTTAAGGAAGGCGAGGATCTTGCGGAGCGGGCGCATATTCGTTTTGTTGCGACGCCGAAGGCGAAGGCGAGAGCCGAGCAGGAAGAGACGGCGGGGATGATGATCAAGGCCGCGGCGGGCGTGTTCGGGGCGGACGGCGGTCTGATCGGGGTTCTCTACGGGGGGAAGCTGCTGAACAGGAACTACGAGATAGTCGATAAGGTGAAAGAAACGGTTTACAAGGGAGAAAGGTACAAGGACAAGGATGCGGGGACGGCGACGATATTCCAGCGGGACCTTCGAGTATCGACGAACGTGCGGAGCGATTCGGGTTCTCGCGCGATAGGGACTCGTGTTTCGCGCGAGGTCAACGAGCAGGTTCTGGAGAAGGGGCTGGCGTGGGTGGGTCGCGCGTTTGTGGTGAATGCGTGGTACAAGACCGCTTACGAGCCTATCCGCGATGTCGAGGGCAATATCATCGGGATATTGTACGTCGGGACGCTGGAGCAGCCCTTTGCGGATATGTCCCGGAATATCTTCGTAGTGTTCGTGTCAATCGTACTGGGGGCGATGGTTCTTGCGGGGCTGTTAGAATATTTTCTGACGAATGCGATTTCGCGGCCTGTTCGGCGTATGGTTCGGGGGACTAAGCGGCTTTGCGAAGGCGATTTGGGATATAGGGTGAAGAGCGAGACGGGTACGGTCGAACTGGATTCTCTGGCGCGGTCTTTCAATGAGATGTCCGAACAGCTTCGCGAACGCGAGGACGGCCTGAAGGCGGCGAACGAAGAATTGGCAGTTCTCAACAAGAGGTATCTCGACCTTGTGGGGTTCGTTTCTCATGAGCTTAAGGGGATTCTTGCGACGACTATCATGAATGCGGCGGCGATTCGCGACGGTTATTTCGGTGATATAAACGACAAGCAGCGGACGTCTATCGATGCGGTGATGCGGAATCTAAACTACCTGAAGCAGACGGTCAGGAAGTTTCTGGATTTGAGCAGGATCGAGAAAGGGGAATTGCAGATCAAGGCGGCCCCGCTGCTTTTGCGGGAGGATATTTTCGAGCCCTGCCTGGAGACATTTTCGAGCGAGATCGCTTCTCGGCAGATGGATGCGGTGAATGAGATACCGGCGGGGCTGCAGGTCAGCGGTGACATCGATTTGCTTCAGATCGCGGCGAATAATCTCGTGGGCAATGCAATCAAGTACGGATTGGAGCGCGGCAAGATAGCGATAAAGTTCGAAGATATGGGCGAAAAGGTTCGGGTGGAGGTTTACAACGATTCGGCGCCTATAAGGGATGAGGATAAGCCGCTTCTTTTCAGGCGTTTTTCGCGTCTTTCGGCAGACGAGGGAAAGAAGGTCAAGGGGACGGGGCTGGGACTATTCATAACAAAGGAGATTATTCTGAAACACGGGGGAGAAATATGGGTGGAGGCTCGCGAAAGAGGTAATTCATTCTTTTTTGAGATTGCGAAGAGTTGTTGATGGTGGGGGGCAGGAGCAGATCGGCGTTATGGCTTCTATTCGAGATGGTGGGAAAAGGATGTGTATTTTGTTGCAGAGAACGGTGAGGCGCATATAATTGTAGGGCTTGTTTGTCTGACAGGAGTTTTTGAGATTTAGACTAAGGAAAGGATTTCTTATGGAACTGAATCCTCTGGACATCGGCGTATTTCTGGCTTTCGTCGGGGCGGTAGTGACGGTGGGTATAATGAAGAGCCGTCACGGCAAGACCGGAGAAGACTATTTTTTAGCGGGTCGCGGCCTGAGTTGGTGGCTGATCGGGTTTTCGCTGATTGCTGCGAATATCTCGACGGAGCAATTTGTCGGGATGAGCGGGAACGCGGCGAGTCACGTTGGTCTTGCGATCGCGAGCTACGAGTGGATGGCTGCGGTGACTCTGGTAATTGTGGCGTTCTGTTTTCTGCCTTACTTTCTTCGGGCCGGGATTTATACGATGCCGGAATTTCTCGAGTATCGGTACAACGGCGTTGCGCGGACGATCATGGCGGTGGCGACGATTTTCATATATATGCTTCTGTTAGGTTCGGTGACTTATTCGGGGGCGCTGACGATCCGTACTCTTGCGGGGAAGATGGGTTACGATGTCAGTTTGGCGACGGGGTCTTTCGTTATCGGTATGATAGCGATGGCTTATGTCGTCAGCGGCGGGTTGAAGGCCTGTGCTTGGGCGGACCTGATCCAGGGCAGCGCGTTGATTCTGGGGGGCGGGTTCATCATGTATTTCGCGTTCGATAAGCTTGGAGGGGCGACGGAGGCGGCGCGGATCGTCGATGTTGGGACGGGTGCAGTAGCAATCGAAACTCTTAAGGAAGGGACGGGCGCGGTGGAGCGATTCTGGGAGCTGAACAAGGTTCGTATGAATATGTTCCTTCCGAGCACGGACAGCGTTCTTCCGTGGACCGCCCTGCTGCTTGGTTTGTGGATTCCTAATTTTTACTACTGGGGCCTGAACCAGTACATCACGCAGCGGACACTGGGTTCGTCTTCGCTGAAGCAGGGTCAGAAAGGTATCGTTTTTGCGGCTTTTCTGAAACTCCTGATTCCTTTTGTGATTGTCGTTCCGGGAATTATCGCTTTCAACCTGTACTCGACGGACATGAAGAATGAGGCAGTGGGCGACAATGCGGGTGTAATGCTCAAGTACCTCAAGGCTAATCCGGAGACGAAGCTCGTCAAGCCGACAGAGTCACCTTCCGAAGATGCGATCGACGGCTGGCGCGGTCCTGAGTTTATGCTTGCGATCTATCCGGACGAGGCCAGCATCAAGGCTGTGAAGGCAAAGAATCCGCTTGTTCTTCCAGTATTGCAGTCGGAGTATGATTCGGCTGGCGTCGAGGGTTATGTTCTTTTTGACACGAATAAAGACAAGTCGTGGGCAAGCACTTTTCCTGCTCTTGCGGCGGAGGTAAAGGCATACAACGAGAAGGCCGAGGCGGCGGCGAAGGCGGCCAATGCGAAGGCTTCGAAGGAGCCTTTCATCGCGTACAAATATGACACGGCTATGGGGCAGCTTTTGGGTAACGTTCTGCCGCAGAAGGTCGGTCTTGTGGGTTTTGTTCTTGCGGCGCTTTTGGGTGCGGTAGTGAGTTCTCTGGCGGCGATGCTTAATGCTGCGTCCACTATTTTTACGATGGACATATACAAGAAATATATTCGGCCCGATGCGCCGCAGAAGGCTATCGTATTGCTTGGACGTCTCTGCGTGGTTGCGTTTACTTTTGTCGCGGTGATGCTTGCTCCGCAACTGGGCAATCCGAAGATCAGCAACAGCATATTCACCATCATCCAGGAGAGCCAGGGCTTCATATCTCCGGGTATTTTAGCGGTATTTGCGTTCGGTCTTGTTGTTCGGCGGGCGCCTGCGGTTGCAGGTGTATTGGGGCTGGTGACGAATATCGTCTCTTACGGTCTGCTGAAAGTTGCGGTTCCGCAGATTCAGTTCTTGAATCGCATGGCTATCTGCTTCGGTTTGTGCCTTGGGGTTATGGCTTTGATTCGGTTTTTGATGCCTCTGGCCGAGCCGGTGCGTTTCGAGCAAAAGACAAATCTGAACCTCGAGGCGAGCAACGGTGCGAAGATAGCCGGTATTGTGGTGATCGTCATCACCGTCATACTGTACTTCATTTTCAGCCCGTGGGGCCTTGCGAAATAGGGTTCGGATGTGTTCATTGGACAGCGAAAGGCCTTTCCGACAGTGTCGGAGAGGCCTTTTTGTTTTTGAATTGAGGATTGATGTTTGGAGCCGGAGGGGCTATATTCTGCTGAGCCGTCTGGTTGTGCGTTACAGGGGGCGGGGAACAGGCAGATCCGGGCGGGCTGTTACTATTAAGACAGCCAAGGGTTGTACAGTTGGAGCTTGAGATGGATTTGACAAGGGAAGGCAAGGCGGCAGTCGATAAGATCAAGGCCTGGGCGAAGGAAAAAGGGCTGGATATTTGCGGGGGTAAGGTTCGGCGGACATCTTCTCGGTTCTGTCTTGGGGTCGAGCACGGCGACTACAACGGGACGGAGCTTTTCGGGGTGGCGACGGACCGTTTCATATGGATGGCGTATAAGCCTAACGGGACGGGTAAGGTTCGTCTTTTCAGTGGGAATTTCCCGGACGACGGGGTTGTCGAGTTCGAGCTGGGGAGGGTTCCGGCTCCGAAATCGAAAGAGAGTGCGGGTACGTGGGGGCGGTTCGCTTATGGCGTGGAGTATATTCTGCGCCGTGAAGGCTACGGCCTGACGAGGGGAATTGACGGGGTGATTTACGGGAATATTCCGGGGGGCGGGATGAGCCGGTCGGCGTCGCTGAGTTTGAACCTGATCCTATCACTGTTAGAGGTCAACGGCATCGAGATCGAGGAGAAGATGCGGATTATCGATCTGGCGCAGGCGGTTGAGAACGACTATATCGGGTCGCCCTGCGGTCAACTTGACCAGATAATGATCCTGTTCGGCAAGGAAAGCAAAGGGACATACTATAATCCGGCGGAGCGGTCGATAGATTATGTGGAATTGGGCGCCGGGGCGTCAGATTTTCGCATCGTTGTAATGGATACGGGTACGGACCGGCCCGGGCTGGAGAAATCGACTTACGCTGTCAGGAGGCGTGAGTGCGAAGAGCTTGCGGCTGCTATCGGCAAGGCGGGCTATGATGTCAAGTGTCTGGCTGATATAAAAGACGAGGGGCTTTACAAGGAAATCATGGCGAAATTCGGAGCGGAGGAGCCCGGGCAATGCGAACGGCTGGACTATATATACCATGCGCAGAAGCGATTCTACGAGATGCTGGATGCGTGGCGGGCGGGTGACATCGAGACTGTCGGGCGGATATTCCGCGAGGACGGAATAGGGCTGCGGGACGATTACAAGATATCAGGGCCGGAACTGGAGACGATGTGCGATATTGTGCGGACGGTTGGCGGTGTATTGGGTGAGCGGATGCTCGGCGGCGGCGATAAGGGCGCTTCCGGGGCGCTGGTTTTGGCTGAAAGCGTCGATGCAGTGCGTGCGGCGGTGGCGGAGGGATATCCGAGAAGCCGGCCTGCGTTTGCGGATAAGTATGCCGTGCATGTGTGCAAGGTTGTGGACGGCGTTCGGACTTACGAAGGGGTAGTGTAGCGGCCATTTAGACAGAGGTGTAAAAGGCATTGGATATTTAGCAGGCAACTATGGAAGAGCGAACATCGGGATGTGCCGGCAAGGGTGTTTTCGAGGCTGTTGTTGTTTCGAATCGGCAGATCGGTGATACATTCTGGAAGGTTGTGCTGGAATTTTCGGGCGAGGGGGCCGAGGCTTTCGGGGGTTTTCAGCCGGGGCAGTTTGTGCAGTTGGATGCGAGTGAGGCCCAGCTTCCGCCGGCGGATAAGATTCCGGAGGAGCTGGCCGATGCGGCTCAACGTGACATTTTGCTGAGGCGGCCTTTCAGCTTCACGGATGTGACACGGCATGGAAATAAGGTTGCGGCTGAGCTGCTTTACTGCGTTGTGGGTCCGGCGACGCTTCGCATGACGACATTGAAGACGCGGAGCAAGGTCAGCATTGTCGGTCCTCTGGGCAATGGGTTCTCGCCGCCGGAGGGCAAGAAACTGGTTTTGCTGGTTTTCGGCGGGATGGGGACAGCGCCTATTCAGCATGTCGGCAAGGCTTTGATGACGGGCGAGAAGAAGAATGATATTCAAATCGTTGCTTTCGCCGGGGCCAAGACCAGGAGAGGGCTGCCTTTCGAGAAGCTTACAGATGAGATATCCGAACAGTTGGGATTTTCGATTCGTGAGTTTGCCCGTTTCGGGATGGAGTCAATGATTGCGACGGACGACGGTTCTGCGGGGTATCACGGGCTCGTTACGGATTGCTTTACGGAGTGGCTCAAGGACAACAAGATCGATGCGTCAAGTACAATCATTTACAGTTGCGGTCCGGAGCCGATGCTGTCGGCGGTTGCGAAAATTGCGAAAGAGCGTGGCATCGCGTGTGAGGTGAGCATGGAGCGGCGGATGGCGTGCGGGATGGGGCTGTGCCAGAGCTGCGCGATCGAGTGCCGGGTCGAGGGCAGCGATGAGACTGTGTATAAGATGTGCTGCGAAGACGGGCCTATCTTCGATGCGCAGGAAGTAGTTTTCGGGCATTGAGCCACAGAGGAAAACTGAACTACCACCGGCTGAAGCCGGTGGGTTTTTCTCGGCGGACTAAACCGCCGACTGAAGGAAATAACGGCTGAAGCCGACG
>JAFGCD010000074.1 GCA_016932835.1 Sedimentisphaerales bacterium | reverse complement strand
GACGGCTTGCAGGAATTCGCACGACTACACCTACTCAGAATCGAAAAAAACCAACTCAAACCCTGGAGAAACGGGTAATCGCGTGTAAATTTATGTTCATTATAGTATTGACAGGCCTGCCGTGTTGGCTTAGAGTCGCGTAAGCTGGTGTCGGCCGGCAGGTTATGGCTAATCGGGCGTAAGCAGAGATGCTGCTTGACAACCCCGGCACGGCTGGTATAGTAGCGGCAGAATGCTAAGGATATCTATAGTGGCAGATACATGGCAGAAGTAACATTGCCCGACGGCAGCCAAGTGAAAATCGCCGACGGCTCCACGGTGATGCAACTGGCCGAGCAGATTGGACCGGGTCTGGCGAAGGCGGCCTTGGTTGCGAAAGCCAATGGGGAACTGGTGGATTTGGCCACTAGTATTAGTGGGCAGGTATCCATCCAAATCATTACATCCAGAGATGACGAAGCCATCGAGGTGATGCGCCATAGCTGTGCGCACGTTATGGCCGAGGCCATATGTTCGATATGGCCTGAAGCGAAGCTCGTGTACGGCCCGGCTGTGGAGGATGGATTCTACTACGATATCGATCTCGACGAGCCCATCAGGCCGGATGATTTCGAGCGTATAGAGCGGAAGATGCAAGAGATCGCAAAGTCCGACCAGCCCTTCGTTCGCAAGGAGATGTCCCGCGGCGAGGCCCTGGCCAAGCTTGCCGGCGACAGATACAAAACCGACAACATCAACCGGGCCGAGGGCGACTCGATTAGCTTCTACTCGCACGGCGACGGTTTCGAAGATCTATGTCGCGGCCCCCACGTTCCCAGTACCGCAAAGATCGGCAGCTTCAAGATTATGTCCGTGGCGGGGGCTTACTGGCATGGCGACCCGACGGAGAAGATGCTGCAGCGCGTTTATGGAACGGCTTGGCCCGGCAAGAAGGAACTCGACGACTATCTGCACAGGCTTGAAGAGGCCAGGAAACGCGACCACCGTGTTCTCGGAAAGCAGCTTGACTTGTTCAGTTTCAGCGATGCCGGTCCCGGTTTCGCATTTATGCACCCTAATGGAATGGTTATCTGGAACTCCATAGTGGAATTCTGGCGCGCCGTGCACGACAAATACGGATACCGCGAGATTAAGACCCCGATTATTCTAAACGAGGAGCTTTGGCACAAGAGCGGCCACTGGGACAATTACAAAGAGAATATGTACTTCACCAGTTTCGACGAAGCCAACTATGCGATTAAGCCCATGAACTGCCCCGGCGGATGCCTGGTTTTCAAGAACAGCAAACATTCATACCGGGAATTCCCGATGCGGGTGGCCGAGCTTGGCCTGGTGCACCGGCACGAGGCCAGCGGCGTAATGCACGGCTTGTTCAGGGTCCGGCAGTTCACCCAGGACGACGCCCATATCTTTTGTACGCCCGACCAAATCGAAGCCGAGATAGTAGGCGTTATCGAGCTTACATTCGAGTTGTATAGGGCTTTTGGCTTCGAGGATTTCCATATAGAGCTCTCGACCAAGCCCGACAAGCACATCGGTTCCGACGAGATATGGGAAACCGCCACTAAGGCCCTGGAGGATGCCCTCAAGCAGAAGACTATAGATTACAAGATAAACCCCGGCGACGGCGCCTTCTATGGGCCTAAGATCGATTTTCATATTCGCGACTGTCTGAAGAGGTCGTGGCAGCTCGGGACAATCCAGCTTGATTTCTCCATGCCGGAGCGTTTCGGCCTGGTCTATACCGATAAAGACAATACCGAAAAGACTCCTGTCATGATTCACAGGGCGGTTCTCGGCTCTTTCGAGCGATTCATAGGCATTCTCATAGAGCATTACGGCGGCAGCTTCCCGCTATGGCTGGCGCCTGAACAAGTGAGGATTCTGCCCATAAGCGAGAAGACCAACGAATATGCCGGAATGGTCGAGGAGAAGCTCAAGAATGCGAATCTGCGCTGCAAGTGCGACTGCTCCGACGAGAAAATCGGGGCCAAGATTGCCCGTGCGCACGGGGATAAACTGCCTTATATGCTGGTAGTTGGTCCGAAAGAAGCCGAATCCGGCGCGGTAAATGTCAGAATCAGGGGGGGTAAGGACAATATTACTATCGGAATCGACGAGTTTGTTGCGGCGGCAAAACAGAAAATCGCCGATAAAAAAATTGACTTGGCAGTTCGTGACTGACTTATTGCCGGAAATCACTATAATCGAAAGTGAGACAGGCTGTAAACGCCGGTAGGCGTGCGAAGATTGAAGTTCTCTTTATTTAAGAAAGGAAAGGTGGTACAAGATAAGTAAGCATGGCTTAAGGATAAACGGAGGGATCAGGGCTACAAAGGTCCGCCTGATCGATGAGGAGAACAATCAAGTGGGCGTTGTTGAGCGCTACGAGGCGTTGAACAAAGCTTTGGAAGCAGGTCTCGATCTGGTCGAGGTGGCGCCTGCGAGTGATCCCCCTGTTTGCCGAATCATGGATTACGGCAAGTGGCTGTATGAGCAGAAGCGCAAGCTGCGGGAGGCGCACAAGAAAAACGTGCGCCATACTGCGACGCTCAAGGAGATCAGGCTCCGCCCGGAGACCGAGAAGCACGACCTTGACATTAAGGTACATCATGCCCGTGGATTCCTTGAAAAAGGCCACAAAGTGCAGTTTACCATGTTCTTTCGCGGGCGGCAGATGCTTCACAGGGAGCGCGGCTTCCAGGTTCTCGAAGAGATCTCGCAATCACTCGGGGATGTAGCGAAAATCGAGCGTCAAGCCAGAATGACCGGAAGACGCATAACTCTGCTGGTTGTGCCGAAGTAGAACTGAGACGTGTTCATTGCCTTGGCCTTCTCGACAGGCGCCGGGGTAGGTACAGGGGAAGTGCTGTTCTTAGTTGCTGCGGATGTTCTTCAAAGCCTCTGTTGGGTAGCGGAAGAGGGCGTTCCAGGTCATGGCGACGGGCTTTTTGGGGGCTGGTAAGCGTATTTTGCCTCTTTTTTGAGGAGTTTTTTTGCACTACAGTCTTGACATCCGGCGGAAAAGCCCTAAACTACGGTGTTTCGGGTTTTATTGAAAGAGTTGACGATAATGGGCAAGCAAAAAACTCACAAGGGTTTGAGCAAGCGAGTAAAGGTGACCGGCAGCGGCAAGGTGGTTCGTAAGAGGGCCGGCGCGGGCCATTTGATGAGCGGCAAGAACGCCAAACGGCGGAGGAGAGTAACCGGTTCGGGCCTGGTTGTAGGCGCCCAGGCGAAGACTGTCAAAGTAAAGCTCGGCAAATAGTGATATTAGGCGTGGAAACACGCAGCTAATAATTTCAATTGATTCAGCTTGCTTCTCGGCTCCCTTTCAGCTGCCGCCAGCAAGCGAGAGTAAATCACAGACTCACAAAAGGAAAGCTGATATGCCAAGAGTACGAAAAGGCGCCGCAAGGCGTCAGTCAAAGAGACGAATCCTCAAAGCAGTAAAGGGCCATCGCGGCTCTGCTGGGCGGCTGTACCGTTTGGCCAAGGAAGCGGCCGTTCGTGCCGGCGTCAATGCCAGAAGAGACCGCAAGCGACGGAAACGCGACTTCCGAGGCCTCTGGATTATCCGGCTGAACGCCGCCTGCAGACAGCGCGGTTTAAGATACAGCGAGTTTATCAACGGGTGCAAGAAGGCCGGTATCGCGCTGAACCGGAAAATGCTTAGCGAGATCGCCATTGCGGACCCCGCCGGCTTTGACGTTATCGTCGAGACCGTCAAGGCGGCCGTTGAATCGTAAGAAGCCCTCACGGCGTTTTGTTTTGACAGCCGAAAAGGACGCAAGAGATTCGTGAGGATATGCTCGAGGAATTTGAACAAATCAGCAAAGAAGCTCTTACCGACCTGAAGAGGGTCTCCAGCCTGAAAGAACTGGAAGATTTTCGCATAAAGTACCTGGGGCGGAAAGGCCGGGTCACGCGGCTTCTGGGTCGTATCGGCAAGCTGTCACGGGAGGACAAACCCAGGGCGGGCCAACTGGCAAACAGGATAAAGAACGAGGTGACAGAGGCCTTCGAGAAGCTCAAGGCCGCACTGGCAAGCTCGAAGGCCGAGCAGTCCAAAGAACTCATCGACGTGACGCTGCCCGGTATCCCGGTCGAAATGGGCAAAGCGCACGTTATCACGCAAACGCTGAACGAATTGCTTGAGATATTCGGGCGGATGGGTTTCGGCGTTGCTTACGGGCCCGAAGTCGAGGATGAGTGGCACAATTTCATCGCCCTGAATATCGGCCCGGAGCACCCCGCCAGGGACCCGATCGACAATTTCTATATCGACGACAACACCCTTTTGCGGTCGCAGACATCGACTATTCAGATTCGCGTCATGGAGAAGACCAGGCCGCCTATCAGGGTTGTCGCTCCGGGCCGGGTCTATCGCCCCGATACCGTCGATGCGACGCATATGTATATGTTTCATCAACTTGAAGCGCTGGTTGTCGATGAAGGCGTTACGATGGTCGATATGAAAACGACCATCGAGCAGTTCATTCATACCTTTTTCGGCCCGCAGACGAAGTGGCGATTTCGTCCGAGCTTCTTCCCCTTCACCGAGCCCAGCGCAGAGGTCGATTTGCTTCTCGAAGGCAAGGACGGCTCGGAAAGCTGGGTGGAGATGGGCGGTTGCGGCATGGTCGATCCGAACGTCTTCGATGCCGTCGGGATAGACAGCGAGAAGTACACGGGCTGGGCCTTCGGTTTCGGGATCGAGAGGCTTGCCATGAGAAAGTACGGCATTACCGATATCCGCCTGCTGTTCGAGAACGACCTGCGATTCCTGAGCCAGTTTTAAGCCGCCGGCGCACTGTGGAGGCCGTGGCATGCCGCCTGTTACCGGTAATATAGACATCGCCGAAGAGGATGTCGTCTTCAAGTACTCTCGCAGCGGCGGCCCCGGGGGGCAGAATGTCAATAAGCTCAATACGCGGGTGACGCTGTTTTTCGACGTGGCCGGTTGCCAGGCCCTTTCCGATACGCAGAAAAGGCGGATACTCTCAAGACTGGCGACGCGCGCGAACAAAAAGGGCGTATTAAGGGTGGTCTCTCAGAAGCATCGCACGCAGAAGGCCAATAGAGCCGAGGCCCTCCAGAGACTGGGGCGATTGATTGAGGGGGCGATTAAAACGTCGCCCGTACGCAAGAAGACGCGCATGCCGCGGTCGGCACACTTGAAGCGACTGGATGAGAAGAAACGGCGGGGCGCGTTGAAGCGGCTCAGGTCCGAGAGGAACTTCGAGATTTAGTCCGGCACGAACATATAGGCTTAAAGGCTAATTGCCCATGTGTTTGTGGCTATGTACTTCGTATTCCAGGAGAGACTCATCGACATTGTAAACGTCGGGGCCTGTATGGAGACGGAAAGACCTAATCGATTTGCCTCTCAAGGCGCCGATTATCGTATCCTTGCAGCGGAGGATTCTGTCGTCCGCGCTGAACCAGGCGCACTTGAGAGTGCAATTGGCGCCGCGGACCGGGCAAAGAATTGGCTCGTTTCTTTCGTCCGTCAAGAAACCATGCTCTGCTATTCTGATGGCTTTGTGTTTCTTGGTCATAGTTACCCCACTCCTGACGTTTTCCGAACAGACATCGATTCCACAGTCATCATTATATCAAATTGAGTGACATCAGGGAAGCAATTTTTGCTTCGGATGGGGCTTGTGCAGGCATATTTCCGCATCGCGGCCTGCCGGTGCGTTCGGTGCGGCATCAGGTTTCCTTTTATTGGACAGTCGGTTCTTGTTATCGGGTGTAGGGAAGAAATAATTCGGTGCGCATCGATGAGATTACGGCGATATTGGCGGTTTTCAGAGAGGCGAGCAAATATGCGGCGGCTCTGAAACTGAATACTTTTGCTGCGACGTTAATGATACGGCGAAGCGAGGGGCTAACGCCTTCGCCGCAGCAGAGCTATTGAGACAATGATTGCGGTGACGAGCATGATCACCATGACTTCCTTCATGCCGATAAACACTGCTGCAATCATAATCGCGTTTCTTTCACTTTGCCGACAGAGCCTGAATCTTTGAGCGGCGGCCCTACGTGAAGTATTTACCGCTATTTGCGGCAAAAAGGCAAGCAGAATGCTCCGGCAATTCTCCTTGCCGGCCGGTGCAATATCGAGTTGAAAGCCACCGTCAAATGTGGTAGAAAGAGGCTATAAGGACTATCGCAGAACACGGACGGTTTCTATGGCGGTGCAGTTTATTCTTGGCAGAAGCGGGACGGGCAAGACCAGCTATTGCGTCAATGCTGTTGTTGATGCGTTGAATGAGCCCGGCGAGCAGCCGCTGATACTGCTCGTTCCCGAGCAGGCCACCTACCAGGCCGAGCGGGCGATACTGGGCGACGACCGGATCGCCGGGTACAGCAGGCTGTGCGTCTTGTCGTTCGACCGCCTCGGCTTCCTGCTTTCCGGCAGGAACATGGCCGGTCCGGGGATATCGCGTATTGGCAGACAGATGGTCATCCACAGAATCCTTCGCCGGCGCAAGGATGACTTGAAGCTTTTCGGTTCGGCGGCGGAGCGTCCGGGCCTGGCTCGCCACATGGCTGAGACCATCGCCGAACTGCACGAGTATGCCAAGACCCCGGACGATATAGACCGGCTTCTGAGCCAATTGGAGAAGAGCGATTCGGCGAATCTTGCCGGCCTGAAGTTTGCCGACGTCGGCCTTGTCCTGAGAGAATATCTCGGATTCATCGAGGGCAAGTTCATCGACCCTGATGTGCAGTTGGCTCGCGCTTGCCGGGCGGTCGCCGATGCGCCTTTTGTCAAAGGCGCCAGGATGTGGGTCGATGGGTTTGCAGGCTTCACGATGAGCGAGCTTGCGATTCTTGCAGAGTTACTCAAGACAGCAAAAGACTCGACAATTGCCCTGTGTCTGGATGCAGCGGGGATTAAGCAGGCCAATCCGGATATCGACAGTATCGATCTTGCCGGGCTCTTTTACCCTACCGAGCGGACCTATGCCGGGCTTATCGAGATGATCAATCAGACAAAACTCGAATTGGCCGAGCCGGTTGTCCTCGAAAAGGCGGTCCGCTTCTCGGCCTGTCCGCAGCTCGCGCACATCGAACGCAGCGCATCTGAGGATGCCCCGGCCAAAATCCCAGCCGGGGAGAATATCCGCATCGTATCGGCGCCCAACGAACGGTCGGAAGTGCGTTTCGTCGCCGAGCAGATACTCCGACTGGTCCGAGAGAAGGGCTATCGATACCGTGACATAGCCGTGATCGCTTCTGATATCGAACTCTACCGGCACTACGTCGAGGCATACTTTACCGATTACAATCTGCCGTTCTTCCTCGACAAACGAAGACCTTTGAATGAGCACCCGGTTATCGCTTTGATCTGCTCGGCTTTGCAGGCGGCGATAGGCGGTTTTTCCGGAAGCGATGTTTTCGCATACCTCAAGAGCGACCTCGTGCCCATAGACCGCTTCGATGTGGATATGCTTGAGAATTACTGTCTGGCTTTCGGCATAAGCGGTTCCGACTGGCTCGACGATGAGCAGTGGCGCTTCGCAGGGACCGGGGATGACAGCTTCAATGAGACGCGGATCGGCGAGATCAGGCGGAGTGTCGCCGGGCCGTTGCTGCAGCTTCGAGAAAGACTCTGCCCGGCCGGCAATTCGTCCGAGCCGATTGAGGCCTGTGAATTCACGCGCGCCGTCTTCGATCTTCTCGATACCCTGAAGGCTGCAGAGACAATGGCAGGATGGATCGAGCGGGCGGGCAGAGAAGAGGGCTTAGCGACGGTCGGTGTGCATCAGCAGTTTTACAGCAGACTTGTCGATGTGTTCGACGAGCTTGTCGAGGTCTTTGCGGGCGTGCCTATGCCTGCCGAGGATTATGCGGCGATTATCGGCTCGGCCTTTTCGCAATTGACCCTGGCCTTTATTCCGCCGAGGCTCGACCAGGTCCTAGTCGGTTCGATAGAGCGCAGCCGACACCCCGACCTCAAAGCTGTTTTCCTGATAGGCGCGACCCAAAGGCAGTTTCCCGTCCCTGTATCTTCGAACGGCGTACTGACCGACGATGACCGCCAGGCCGCCGAGTCGGCGGATTTCCCGCTCGCGCCGACAACGGCCGGCAGCCTCGCCGAGCGGCGGTATCTGGCGTATATAGCGTTTACGCGTCCGAGCGAGTGTCTTTGCGTTTCGTACCCGGCCGTGGACGAAAAGGGCGGCGGTGTGCCGCGTTCGCAGTTCGTCGCTGAGCTTGAAGACCGCTTCGAGGGTCTCGCTGCCGAGTCAATCACGGGCAGAGACGGCGGCTTAGAGCGCGTTTGCAGCAAGAGCGGGCTGATCGAACTATTGTGCTCGCAATTGGGCAAGGACGCCCTTGACGGCGAGGCCGGCGCAACGACCTCTCTGGCCGGCTTGCTCGATTCGATGCGGTCGGATGATGAGTTTGCCGATGCGGCTGTATCGGTCGATTCGGCACTGACATATGACAACCGTGCGCAGCTCGACGAAGAGATTGTCACGGACTTGTTCGGGCGGCAAGTTAGCGGCTCAGCTACGAGATTGAGCAGCTTCGCGGCCTGTCCGTATCAGCATTTCGCAAGATATGTGCTCGCCCTGGAGGAACGAAAGGAATTCAAGCTCGAACCGCTGGACCTCGGCAATTTCTACCATAGAGCCCTCGACGCCGTCGTCAAACGCATCAAGGCTGCCGGGCAGAGCTTTGCGGCAACCAGCGACGAGCGGCTCCTGCAGATTCTCAGGGACGAGATTGCACAGATCGTTTCCGGCGATTCCTTCCTGTCGAATTTCGTCCGTCACGGTCCGCACAACGCCTTCGTAATACAGAACGCCGGCGAGATTCTCGAAGAATGCGTTCTTGCCGTTGCGCGGATGGTCCGCGCCGGGAGGTTCGAGCCGGTGCTGTCGGAAGTTGCTTTTGGCAGTATCAAAGATACCTGCGATACGCTTGGCAGCTTCGAGGTTGCCCTGCCTGGCGGGCGGGTGCTGTCGGTCAAAGGCAAGATCGACCGGCTGGATACGGCAACATCGGACGGGCGCGACATCGCCGTGGTTTTCGACTACAAACGCAGGGCAAAGTCATTCGGTTGGGGCGGATTCTACCACGGCCTCGACATGCAACTGCCCATCTACATGCTCGCCGTGCGTCACTCGACCGCAGGCGAGCGGATCGGAGAGATCGCCGGCGCGTTCTTCATGCCGGTTGAGACCGGCGCAGAATCGGCTAATCTCAAGGAACTTCCGGCGGCGTCGGGCAAGTTTCGCCACAAGGCAAATGGAATATTCAACGGCGGATATCATGACAGGCTTGACAGCGGCGATGAAAGCGGCTGGAGCG
This sequence comes from Sedimentisphaerales bacterium, assembly GCA_016932835.1. Lineage (GTDB taxonomy): Bacteria > Planctomycetota > Phycisphaerae > Sedimentisphaerales > Anaerobacaceae > JAFGCD01. Next base: position 23,516 of record JAFGCD010000074.1, on the reverse strand, counting down.
AATTCTACAATTTCTGCGTATCTTCGAAAGGCGGGCAATACGGCAACTACGGCAAGAGCGGCGCGCTGAGGCCGGCCCATTTCGAGGCCGTGCTTGAATACGCGCGGACGAAGATCGTCTCTCTCGTCGGCGATATACTGCGAGGGAGAATCGATATTCGCCCCTATCGCATCGGAACCGGTTCGCCGTGCAAGTGGTGCAAGTACAAGGCCGTATGCCGGTTCGACTGGCAGATAAATGACTACAACCCGCTGGAATCGCTGACCAAGACCGAGGTGCTTGAGAGAATCGGGGTAGAGGACGGAATGGGGTGTTAAAATAAGATGACCAAGGAAGATATGAGCAACTGCTTGGGTGACAAACGAAAACGGGTTGCTACGGATATCCAGCCCCAGCCAATATGCGTGTGGGCCAGCATTTCAATGTGGTGCCTGTTGCTCGGTCTTGCACTTCTTTTCATGGGAATTGGGTTATCTGTATATGACAAATATCGATGGGTCGTTTTTATAACGAAATGTCTTGCATTTTGTAGTTCCCCTCTGATTCTGTTTTCTCCGGTTAGCGGGATCGTTGCATTGGTGGTTATCAAAAAGAGCAGAGGCCAGCTAAAAGGCGCCGCACGAGCTGGCACTTATTTAGTGCTATCATCTATACTTATTGGCCTGTCGTTTGGGCTTGCGCTGTTGAACACTGTCAAACGCAGGCACGGCAAGATTCTCGCTCCATTTCAGGATGGGGATATTGTTAAGGCTCAGGAACTGCTAACAAAGAAGCCGCATGTTGCGAACAAACGGCTTATATGGGGTTATACTCCTATGCATGCGGCGGCATCCATGGGACACTGCGCTGTGGTGGAGTTACTCATCCTAAACGGCGCAAAGGTGGACATCCTGTCTAGGTCCGGAGACACTCCCTTGCACCAGGCTGCCAGCGCCGGTTGCGTCGAAGTGGTGGAACTCCTTCTGAAAAATGGGGCCAACATCGAAGCGAAGGATGCGAGTGGTAAGACTCCTCTACATAGGGCGGCCAGTGCTTATAAAAACGGTAAAGAAATTGTCAGGCTTTTGCTGAGTAAGGGGGCGGACCCGACAGTAGAAGACGAATACGGACAGAACCCTTTGGATATTGCGGAAGTATGGAATCTCGAAGATATAGCCGAGTTACTGCGCACGTGGAACGGAACATTGCAATCATCTGTTAACTGAGTGAGATGTATGGCTGAAGACAGAATTGAATGGACCGACCAGCAGAAGCAGGCGATTGACGCCCGCGGCAGCGACGTGCTTGTCACCGCCTCGGCGGGTACGGGCAAGACGGCCGTGCTTTCCGGGCGGTGTGTCGATTTGGTCGCCGACCAGCGGATATGTCCCGACGTTCGCAATATGCTCGTACTGACATTCACCGAGATGGCCGCCGAGCAGATGCGTTCGAGAATCGCCGAACGGCTGGGCGATGAATTCGGGCGAACCGGCGAAAAGCGTCTTCGCCGCCAGCTTGTCCTGCTGCCGGGCGCCGATATCAGCACGATCCACTCTTTCTGCAAACGGCTCATATCGCAGTACTTCCACGATCTTGCCCTGGACCCGACCTTCAGCGTTATCGACGCCGACGAGGCCCGATTGCTCAAGGCCGAGATTCTCGAAAGGGCCGTCGATTCTATTTGGCGGCAGGATAACGCCGAAATTCTCGCACAGTTCCTTCGCCGCAGGGACATCCGGGCCGGCGGAGGCTTCCTGAACAGGGTAATCCAATTGAGTGATTTTCTCGACGGTGTTGTCCGGCGGGACGACTGGTGCGAGAAGACGCTGCGATTGGCGCGTCTGACCGATCCCGGCGCCGGCGAACTCGGCGTAAAGCAGAAGAGCTTAATTAAGGCAAAGCTCTGCGGCATCGTCGAGCGGCTTTCCTCGGCCATGGCGCTCTATGACAGGCAGACGCCCGGCGGAGAATGGGGGGACTGGTTCAAGGCGAATTTCATCCGTCCCGTCGCCGAATGTCTCGCCCATGCTCAGGCCGAGCAGTGGGACAAGTGTGCTGAGTCGATAACCAACTTTACCAAGCCGAGATTCAAGAAGCCCAAAGAAGTGCCCAAGTCGCTTGCCGAATTGATTCATAAGTCGGAAAAAGAGGCCTTTAAGACATTCGGCAAGTTATCAAGCCTGGCCGTGCTGAATCCCGATTACGCCGAGAAGGTAGGCGGGCCTGTCGGCATGCAGACGCAGGTGCTGATCGAACTGGTGCGAAAATTCGACCAGCTATACAGCCAGGCCAAGCTCGCGCTGAACTGCTTGGACTTCGCCGACCTCGAACACTACGCCCTGAGGCTCTTGACCGGGCAGGCCGAGGCGGGCGGGTCGAGGCCTTCAGTGGCCGGCGTGCTTCGCGAAAGATACAAATACATATTCGTGGATGAATACCAGGACATCAACCCCGTCCAGCAGGCCATACTCGATGAGATCAGCAACGGCGATAATCTCTTCGTCGTCGGCGATGTAAAGCAGAGCATTTACGCCTGGCGAGGCGCCGAGCCGCAGATATTTCTCGACCGCCTTAAAGCCCCGGACGCAGCCGGCGGATATCGAGTCGATCTCAACGCCAACTTCCGCTCGGCGGCGGGCATCCTCGATTTCGTCAACAGACTGTTCTCTCGCATAATGACCGCATCGTTCGCGGGCATAGACTATGATGAATCGGCCCACTTGAGGCCCGCTTCGACAGGTGAATCCGCTCCGGCTTCAAAGGACCGGGCCGGGCCGATCGTCGAATTCCACATACTCGACGACAAAGCCGCGGACGACAACGACAACGATGAGCAAGCCGACGAATCCGACGAAGGCCAAAGTCCCGATATTATTACCTCACGCCGTCGGCAGGCGGCGCTTGTGGCCCGCCGTATCAGGCGAATGGTCGGGGCGGAAACCGGCAAGGCGGAGTTTCAGATATACGATAAGGAGCAGCGGCGCCTTCGGGATGTCACTTACAGTGACATCGTCATATTGATGCGGTCACTGGTCGGCAGTGCCAAGGATTACGTCGAGGTCCTGCGTCTGGCCGGCGTGCCGGTGAGTTGCGAGGCCGCGGCGGGGTATTTCGAGGCGACGGAAATTACGGATATGCTTTGTCTGCTCAAGGTCCTCGACAATCCTCAGCGTGACATCGAACTGGCCGCCGTTTTGAGAAGTCCCTTCTTCGGTGTCGGCGACAGCGAACTTGCCGCGATTCGCCTGCATGGCGCGGGCCGGCAGGATCGCGCCGGCTTCTACGATTGTCTTGTCGAGTACTCGCAGTCAGGCCCCGACGGCGACCTTGCCGCCCGGCTGGTAAAGATTCTCAGGCAAATCGAACAGTGGCGCACCGCCGCCAGGCAGGGCAGCATCGCGGATATGATCTGGCGGATATATCGCAGCACGGACTATCTGGCATTTGTCTCGGCGCTTCCCATCGGCCAGGCCCGCAGGGCCAACCTGCTCAAACTCCACGACAGGGCTATCCAGTTCGAGGGTTTCCTCGCCAGCACGCCGGTGGCGTCACTGCGAAGGTTTGTCGAATTCATCGAGAAGCTCCAGGAAGCCGGGCAGGACTGGGCCCCGGCTGAGCCCGCGGCCTCGGCGGAAAACGCAGTCCGTATCCTCAGCGTCCACAAGAGCAAGGGTCTCGAATTTCCGGTAGTCTTCCTGACCGAGCTGCAGGCCAAATTCAATACGCGAGATGTCAACAGCGACTGCCTGGCCGACGCCGAGGATACGCTCGGCATTCGAATCATCGATACGGCCTCAAAGAGCCAACTCAGTTCGCTGGCCCACCAGGTAATAGCCGAGCGCAAGCGAGCGGTCTTATTCGCCGAGGAGATGCGAATCCTCTATGTCGCCACGACCCGCGCCAGAGAGAGGCTCGTCCTGACAGGCTCGAAAAGAGGCGAAAAGTGCGCCGAAATCATTACAGGCGGTCTGGGTTTCAAAGACCGCCACGTTCCCGACTGGCTGCTGGCCGGCTGCAATAATCCTCTCGACTGGATACTCCAGGCCTTCTCCGACCGCAGTCGCCTTCACGAGGCCTTCGAGACCGGACTGGCCGATAAGTGCCAAGACGACAATCTTTTCACCTTCGCCTTCCACAGCCGGGAAGAGTTGAGAGAGCTTTCCGAATTCGTCACGAACTTGAAGACTGCCAAATCAAAACCACGCAAGACACAGCATGTAAAAGCCAGCGGGCGCCGGACAATAATCAATAATCAATTATCAACCATAAAAGAATCCCTGGCCTGGCGTTATGATTTTGCCGAGGCGCCGCTTTTGCCTGCCAAGACATCAGTCTCGGAATTGACCCACCGCGGCGACGAATTTGCGAAGGCCGATTTTTCCAGCGCTCTCGACCGCAGACCCGCGTGCCTGGCGGGTCGGTCGAATGAGGCTGCGGCGGGCGGCGCACTGCTCGTCGGCTCGGCCTCGCATCTGGTAATTGCAGGGCTCGATTTGAGCGAACGCCCGACGTCTGAATCGATCGGCAGGACCGTCGAATTGCTCGTCTCGACAGGTGCGATAACGCCGGCAGTGGCCGAGCAGGTCGATACCGCCTCGATACTCGCATTCTTTGAGACCGACGTCGGCAGGCTCGCCCTCGACCCGGCCAACAAAGTCCACAGAGAATGGCCCTTTACATTTGCTCTGCCCGCCTGCGAATTGCCGGCGGCGACCACCGATGACGCTTCACGTTCGACGCCTGAGCGGATACGCGACACCGTCGTCGTTCAGGGCATTATCGACATGCTTATCGAGACTCCGGCGGAGCTCGTCGTAGTCGATTTCAAGACCGACAGGGTTTCGGCCGCCCAGGTCTGCGACCGGGCCGAGCTCTACCGGAGCCAGCTAAACGCCTACGCCAAAGCCGCTGCGGCAATCCTGAAGGCCCCGCCACCGGCCAAATACCTCTATTTTCTTGCCCCTCGTGTCGTGTTCGAGCTGCGGTGAGGAGTTGGCAAATGATTTGGTGTTTATCCTTGCCCTGTCGGAATGTGCCCGTATAATAGCCTGCCCGTGAGTTAGAGAAACAGTATGGCAATTATTACGGAGAACGTTTCAAAATGGCAGATGCACTCAAGGCGAATGCAGTAGTAGGTCAGTCCGGCGGCCCCACTGGCGTTATAAACGCCTCCCTGGTCGGGGTAATAGAAGAGGCGGCCAAGCATCCGGATATCCAGAACATCTACGGTGCCGTTCACGCCGTCGCCGGCATGGTGAAAGACGAGTTTATCGACCTTGGCAGGGTCTCCCGGGAAACCCTGGACATCGTGGCTGCTTCGCCGTCTTCGGCGATAGGAACCAGCAGGGACAAGCCCGACGCCGAGTATTGCGTCAAGATACTGGATATCTTCAAAAAGCGTAACATTCGCTACTTCTTCTATATCGGGGGCAACGATTCGGCCAACACCGCCCATATCCTCAACACGATGGCCGACGAGGCGGGCTTCGACATACGGGCGTTCCATGTCCCCAAGACGGTCGATAACGACCTGCTCGTTACCGACCACTGCCCCGGCTTCGGTACCGCCGCCAAATTCGAGGCCTGCGCCCTGATGGGCGACGACCTCGACAACCGCGCGTTGCCCGGCGTGAAGATCGACGTAATCATGGGCAGGCACGCAGGCTTTTTGACGGCCGCGGCGGCCTTGGGCAGGGTGCGTGACGACGACGGCCCGCATCTGCTCTATTTCCCCGAACGGCCGGTCTCCATGGACAAGTTTGCCGCCGATGTCGATGCGGTCGTCGGCAAACTCGGCAGGTGCGTTGTGGCGGTCAGCGAGGGAATGTGCGACACAGACGGTGTGACCTGGGCGAAAAAACTCGCCGAGAACGCAGAGACCGACGCCCACGGCAACATTCAGCTTTCGGGGACCGGCGCCCTAGCCGATTTCCTCGCCGGCCAGATAAAGGAAAAGCTCAAAGTCAAGCGGGTTCGCGCCGATACCTTCGGCTACCTGCAGAGGAGCTTTGCGGGCCTGCAGTCGGATGTGGATGCGCGGGAGGCCCGCCGGTGCGGGCAGGAAGCCGTTAAGATGGCGATGCAGCACGATAACGGCTCGGTTGCCATGAAACGGACGGGCAACGGCGACAACTACGCAGTCGAGTTCTTCCGGACCGACCTGTGCAATGTCGCTGAGAAGACCAAGTCCATGCCGGACGAATTTATCAACGCCGACGGCAACGGCGTGACCGATGCCTTCGTCGAATACGCGATGCCGCTTGTCGGCGGATTGCCGAAAACAGAGTACCTCGGCGGCAGGCCGCGAGTTTAGACAATACCCGGTGTTTTCTAATCCAAATCAGGAATAAGGAGGTTGCAAGGATGTTAAGCGCAGGTTTTCTGACGATTGTTTCATCGCTTCTTGTTGTCCCGGCAACGTCTGCGGCACCGGCAGGGACCGACGACATCCTGACGTGCATTGTCCCGCCTGCGCCTGCGGTTAATTCGGTGAAGGATTTCAGCGCCAAGGGCGACGGCAAGGCCGACGATACCGCCGCGATTGAAGCGGCCGTCAAGGCCGCCGGCGCCGTGTACTTCCCGGCAGGAGATTATCGCATTACGCGCACCATCCGCATCGACCTGGACGCCGTCGGACGAACGTCGCTTATCGGCTGCGGCGAGGCGACAATCGTCATGGCAGGGCCCGGGCCGGCCTTCCATTTCGTCGGCACGCACGAGGCGACCGCCGATCCGGAAGGCGTCCGCGAAAATGTCTGGCGGCTGCAGCGCATGCCGCTTGTCAGCGGCATCGAGATTCTCGGCGCCCACGCCGAGGCCGTCGGCATAAGGCTGGAAAAGACCATGCAGGCGACGCTGACAAACCTGCTGATTCGCCGGTGCAAAATCGGCGTCAGCCTGTCGGGCCGCAATCGCAATCTCCTCATCGATCACTGCCACATCTATCACAATACCGATATCGGCATCGACTTCGACCGCGTCAACCTGCACCAGGTCATCGTTTCGAACAGCCACATCAGCTACAATCGCCTCGCCGGCATTCGTCTGGTCGGCGGGGAGATGCGCAACTTTCAGATAGTCGGAAACGATATCGAATACAACCACGACCCGAAGGTCGAGGACTGCGTCGATGTGCTGATAGACATGAGGCCCGAAGGCAGCACCTTTCGAGAGGGAACGATAGTCGGCAACACGATCCAGGCCCGCCCCAGCCCCAACGGGGCCAACATTCGATTTCTCGGCGGCAAAAACCTGTGTACCGGCGGACTGCTGGCGATAACGGGCAACCTGATAGGCAGCCAGACCCACAACGTTCATCTGAAAGACTGTCGGGGCGTGACCGTTTCGGGCAACTCGATATACTCGGCGGCGGGGCACTCTCTCTGGTTCGAGGATTCGGCTAACATCGTCGCATCCGGCAATTCGATAGACTGGAATCCGGATTTCAAGACCAAACAGCTCATCGACGGCATCCTTATCGACCGCTGCAAAGGCATGATACTCTCGGATACAATCATCGAGGACAGCTTCGCAGGCGCCGAGCAGTCCGGCGGGGCGGTAGAAATCAGAGACAGCAGCGATGTGTCGGTAAGCAGCTGCCAGGTCCTCAATTTCAGGTTTCGCGGGATTGCCCTGAGCGGCGCGGTTCGCTGCCGGGTGGCCGGCTGCTCGGTCATAGAACGCCGCCGGGCTCCCCCCCAAGAGGGCACATCTATCGTGGTCAGAGGCGGCAGGGATAATCTGATTGCGGGCAATATCGTGAACCGCTCCGGCCTGTCCGTCGATGCGGCTGCGGCGACCGTTCGCGGCAATATAGACGCAATCGGAACGGATTGAAGCTCGCTTGCCCGGCTCGGCAGGCGATACGCTCGCCAAACACGACAAGGCCGGGATGTAGGCGATGCTCTTGTTTTTTTCTGAACTATCGGTCGGAGGCAGCCGTATAGACCATGAAGAAAGGTTATTGCTATGCGCCTTGGCATTCTGCATAAGATTAGATTGCGTTATTTGATTGTCTCGACCTGGCTGTTCTGCTCCTTATTGTTCGCCGGAATATCGGACTGTTCATGCGGGCAGAAACGTACCTCGGCTTCATCCTGTTGCGAGCAGCATGCCGGCTGTTCCACCGGGTCCGCCGGCGCTTGCTGTTATTCGAAAGCCAGGATACCCGACGCCTCCGGCCGGCGATATTCAGACTACATTTGTAACTGTGCCTGGTGTTCCGCCCCGTACACTTGCCTGGGATGCCGTCGCACCGACCAGATTCCTCTACCTGGCCGGGCGGACGCAGAAGGCAAAGGCTTCTGGGGGCACAACGCATGTCAAACAGCCTTCGTTGCCTGCACCGCACCACCCCCGGTTCCCGTCCGTGCTATTACAGCCGTGAATCCGTCCTCGCAAACGGGGCCGAGCCTCAACGTCTTGTTGTGTGTGTTCCTCTGTTAGAATCGAGCTGCCAAGACCACATTCTGATTCCTCAAATCAGGCGGATGCTTTGCCCTGGTGCGGGGTATCTATGAACGTCACTCGAATTTTAATTCTAAACAAAGAAACAGGAGAACATGATCATGAACAAGAAAATTACAATTCTGATTATAGTTGCAGTGCTTACAGCAGCAGGTGCGGTTACGGCCCTATCGGTTAATTCAACCGCAGTCCCAGCGTCGTCGAAGTGCATAGCCCAGGCGGGTTGCTGTCCTTGCGGCGCCGAGTGTTCTTGTGACCAGTGCTGCGAGGGCCGCGATGCTTGCCCCTGCACTGATTGCCGATGCGATTGTTGCGCGTCGAGTTGCTGCGCCGCAGTTGCGAAGTAGTCTTCTGATTTGTCGGTGATAATGAGGTCCGGCCTTTGTGTCGGACCTCATTTATTCTTGTCTGGTTTCTCCAGCCGGTCCAACGGCCCAAGCTCGGCGAATCGGCTCCATTGCTTCTCGATAGTTTCGGTCGAAGGCATGCCGCCATGGACGTAAAGACCATAGCGGAGGCGCAGCGGTTTGTCCGGCTGGATAGTCATCGGAGCATCGAAAGTCAGGCAGGCCCCCATCCAGCCGTCGTTGCGAACGTGGAAATAAGCGGGGTGGTTCGGATTATTAGGATCGTCGAACAGGGTAATGCCCTCGATTTTGTCGCGGACGACGGGCCCGGAATAGTCAACCCATTTGGCGCGTTTCCAGAATATCTCTTTTTCGTTGACGGCGCCTTCGGAGTTGCGGATTGTCCCGCCGCCGTCGTTGACGCCGATAGTCTTGGCCATGCGGACACCTATCAGGCCGAAAGGCGTCTTGCCGAGTGTAGCGGCTTTTTCCGCCGCCTTGAATTCCATGTCGATTACCATCAGCCAGTCCTTGTCTTCGAGCAGCAGCACCGTTACTTGTCGGCTCTCCTTGAGAAGGACTTTCGAGTCGTCGGCGATCCATTCGTTCTCGGTTGCCAGCGACGAGCATTCGCCGGCATCCTCGAATTTCGCGACTGTCCTGTGCCGAATCTTTCCCTTGCTGCTGTCGGGCCAGAAACTGACGCCATCGACATCGTGGTGGGATATCCAGACGGAATTATGGTGGCTGTGGGACTGCGGGTCTCGCGGGTGGCCCATTCTCGTCAGCGACCTTCCCGCAGGGCCGTTCACCGGGAAGAGGAACGGTCGATGGAGCTGCGGGCCGAAGTGGTATCGAGTCAACTCCTCGCCGTCGCGCCGGAAGGACGCCTGGTCGTATGGCAGCGGAACGACCTGCAGACGGGAGACAGGCTTCGTCGCGGCTGAGCCGGCTTGCAGGGCCGCAGTCAGGAGGATTGCGATACTCAAAACCACCGACACGCTTGGCCGGTGTTCGGTCTTACGGCGAACGGCAATCGGTATTCGCAATAGCGGCGACGGTGTCGCCTGCCGGCTGTTACGTCTGGACTTCGTAGCCTTTATTGTTTTCGAGTTTCGCATTTGCATGATTCTTCAAGGGGGCGATTTGGCCTCTGTTGACGTTGCCCTTGACGACGTTGTTCGAGGCCGGGTCGCCTTTGATTAGTATGCCGCCTACCGTGCGGTTGTTGACAATGCTGACGTTTCGGCAGGGCCCCTTATGCGTATCGCTGTGGTCGGATTCGACGAAGATAGCCATGTCACGATCCACGGTAATGTCATTGCCCTCTATATGCAGGCCGTCGATGCCGCCGGTCTTGAAAAGCGACAGGTAGGCATTGCCGCGATTGTTGGTCAGTCGGCTGTCCTTTATGTGGGCGTTGCAGTGGTTCTCGTGCATGAGGCCTTCGCCGTCGTTGATGTGGTACGCATGGTCGGAAGCCCAGTTGCGAAAGACCTCGTAGTCGTTGTCTTCGACGACCCATCGCCAGCCCCGCATCTGTACGGGGCGCGTGTCGGTTGTGGACGAGCCTTTGCTCTCCCTAAAGCCCATGACTGTCTGCCGCCAGATGTCGTCGGGGAAACGGATATAGTTGCGGGCGCATATCGTGCCGTCGCCGCTGAACTCGATGGCGTTGCGGCCGGTGCTGTAGATCGCGTTGTCGCAGATGACGATACCCTTGCGAAAGCCCCACGGATGCGTTTCGGGCGTGCCGCTGGGTTCTTCGCCGCCGGGCGCGCCGACGCAGGCGTCGTTGCACTCCAGGCCGGGTCGAAAATCATAATCGAACCAGACATCGTACTCTTTCGTGCCGACGTTCTTGTCGCGGGACTGGATGACATAGCCCTTCATTAGAAAGCTGTCGTTGCTCTTGATCAGGCGATTGTTGGCCAGCAGGGCGTTTTCATAGGTCTTGACCGACACCGCCGCCCAGTGCCACTTAGTGAAGCGCTGCCATGGCTTCTGGCCCAAAGCGATATCCGGCACTCGCGGCTCGGCGATTGCGGCGTTTCGCAGGACGCATCCATAGATGATGCGGTTGACGCCGCACTTGTAGCCCTCGGCCTGGCCCAGGTGTATATGGGCGCGGTTGAGGCTGACGTTGACCATGCCGCAATTGGAGGCCCCGGCCGGGTCGTCAAGGTAGATGCCCTTGAAGGCTGTCTCGATGGGCGTGCCGTCGCCGTCGAACTTTGGCCGGTAGCGGGGGAACTCGAAGACGGTTGGCGGGCTGTAGGCTTCGCTCTTGGCGTCGGCGACTTTCGGCTCGGCGCCTCGCAGGACGATGCCGTCGGCGACGGTAATCGAATCGGTAAAGACGTACTTTCCTGCGGGGAAATACACCACGCCTCCTCCTCGGGCGGTTAGCTGCTTCTGCGCGTTGGCCAGGCGCTGAGCCCAGTCGCCTCCCGAGACCGTCGTGATATCTACAACGTTGTCCCACTTGAGCTTGCCGGTCCAGGCGAGTTTCAAGTGGGAGGCCGGGTCGTTCTTTGCAGCGGCGGCGCGTGCGATTTCGGGCCGGAGGATGACTCCCAATTCCATCGCGGCTGCGACGGTCATTGTGTGTTTGAGGAAGTCACGTCGCCGATAGGTGCTGCTCATGGTGAGGCCTTTTCAAATTGGGGTTAAAGGGTTTTGCCGTATGAACTTGCCGGTAGTATTGCTCTATGATTCAATTCTGCAAAAACGCCGATTCCTCGGGGCTATCCGAAGAGGGCCTCGACAAACTTTTCCGGGTCGAATTCGGCGATGTCCTCGGTTTTCTCGCCGAGCCCGACGAACTTGACGGGAATATCGAGCTGGTCCTTGATTGCGATTACGATGCCGCCCCGGGCCGTGCCGTCGAGCTTGGCCAGGACTATGCCGGTAACGTCTATGGCCTCGGTGAATATCTTCGCCTGGACGATTGCGTTTTGTCCGGTCGTCGCGTCGAGCACCAGCAGCACTTCGTGCGGCGCCGAGGGAATCTGCCTGGCCACGACGTCGCGTATCTTGACCAGTTGCTGCATGAGGTCCTTTTTGGTGTGTAGCCTGCCTGCGGTGTCGAGAATCAGGATGTCGGCCTCTCTTGCGACGGCGGCCTGGCAGGCGTCGAATGCAACCGCCGCCGGGTCGGCTCCGGCCTGGTGCTTGACGATCTGCACGCCGATACGCTCGGCCCAGATGCTCAACTGCTCGACGGCGGCGGCGCGGAACGTATCGCACGCCGCGACGATAACCTTGCTGCCGTTTCGACTGAGTATATAGGCGAGCTTGGCGATGCTCGTGGTCTTGCCCGTTCCGTTGACGCCGGCTACGAGGATAACCGTCGGACCGGCGGCGGATGTGTGAAGCTGCCTGTCGCGGGCGGGCCAGTAGCTCTTGATATGCTCTTTGAGGAACGGAATGATATCATCGGTCGAAGCTATTTGCTTGCTGCGGTATGCCTCGCGAAGCTCCGTAACGAGCTTGTCAGTCGTTTCGATGCCGATATCGTCCCGTATCAGCGTTTCTTCAAGCTCGTCGAGCAGGTCTTCGTCGATCTTCCTGCCAATGCTGAGCACCGAAGAAAGCGATGTGCTGATCTTATCGCGTGTTTTGCCAAGGCGGTCCTTAATGTATCCTGCGGTCTTGCTGAATATTCCCACTGCTATGCCTTTACTGCCTGAAGAATCTTGTCGAGTCGCCCCGAAGGCGGCGTCGAATTTCAACCGTCGCATAGATAATACAGGGATTTGCCGGAAATTCAAGTCCTGGGCCGATTATAGTTGCCGGAAATCTCTCCGTGCGAAATCAATTCGGCGGGCGCCGGCATGGGTGACTCGGAAGGATTTTAATTTTTTTCGGTTTTTGTCGGAAAGCCGGGCATTTTTTTTGACAAACGCAGCCGGGCCGGTTAGATTTTACCTGTTGGTTTTTTGCCCCGCATCGGAACACTTATCTGCGTGCTCGGGGAAGGGTATTCAAGTTCGAACGGTCGGCGGTAGTGAGCCGGCCTGGCCGCGATGAAGCAGCAGGGACGCGAAAGATAATCGGTTTGCCGTCGGCTTATCACCGGCGAGTAAGCCTTGGTATTGATGAAGGAGCATGGCGTGGCGGCGTACGAAGTCGAAGGAATCTTCACCGACATTCTCGATCGCGCAAAAGTGCTCGACCCCGCCAACACCCGCGAATGGTTCGATAAGCTCAAGGTTGTGCATCTGGCCGGCGGCGAACTCGGTATCGGCTGTCCCGATGAGGCCACCGTGCGGTTCATGCGAACTAATTGCAGGGATGCCTTCACACGCGCCGCTCAACAGATAACAGGGCATCTGGTTTCCGTCGATTTTGATGTCGATACGGAGAAAAAGCCGTCGTCGCCGGACCAGCGGGCCGCCGCTGCCCTTAGACTGCATCCCGATTACACATTCGAGAATTTTGTCGTCGGGCCGAGCAACCGCCTGGCTCATGCCAGTTGCGTCGCCGTGAGCCAGTCGCTGGGCAATACCTATAACCCGCTCTTCATCTACGGCAGCAGCGGACTTGGCAAGACCCACCTGCTCCACGCCGTCTGCTTCGAGGCGCACAAGAAATCGGATGGGGCGGTCATTCAGTTCCTCAGTTGCGAGGAGTTCGTCAATCGGTTTATCAGCGCTATCGAGGAAGGCAACCTCCCCGGTTTTCAGAGCCAGTTCCGCACGGTCGATATGCTCGTAATCGACGACATCCAGTTCCTGCGGGAGCGCGAACACAGCCAGGAGGAATTCTTCCACACGTTCAATGCGCTGTACAACAACGGCAAGCAGATCATTCTCAGCGGCGACAGCCCGCCCGGCAAGATACCTTCGCTCGAAGAGCGATTGATCAGCCGATTCAACTGGGGCCTGGTCGCCAGGATCGACCCGCCCAGCTACGAGACGCGAATCGCAATCGTTCAGAAGAAGGCCCGTGTCAGAGGGCTGAAGATATCCGACGACATAGCCGAGTACGTTGCGCGTAAGGTCCAGGCGAATATCCGTGAGCTCGAAGGCGCTCTGACAACCATCTACGCGATAGCTACTACGACCGGCAAGGACATCACGCTCGAACTGGCCCGGACGGCTCTGGATGGGCAAATCAAGCTCGCCGCACGGCATATAAGCATAACCGATATTATCGAAGTTGTTACCAGACACTTCGACGTCCGCCTGACCGACCTGCAGAGCAAGAAGCGCAGCCAGAGCATTACTCAGCCTCGACAGATATGCATGTACCTTGCCAGAAGCCTTACAAGGCACAGCCTCGAAGAGATCGGAGGGCACCTCGGCGGCCGGGACCATACCACCGTAATGCATGCATGCAACAAGATTACCCTTGCCAGAGACGCCGACCCCGAAATAAGCGCCTTGCTCAACGAACTGACCCGCCAGATAACCAGTCCGGCAACCGCTTGATTCCTTGAGAACAGCCGCTCTGTCGGGCGGTCTGTTCTGCTTTTGCGGTTTTGTAGTGGTCAAAGACTCGCTCCTGCGATAGTATTATCTGCATTGGCTGAAAGCGATTGTGTACTTTAGATCTGCCTTGCAGTATGCAGCAGCTCAGATTGATTGCCTGCATGGCAGGCGGGATTAACTCTTGGTCGATGCAAAGAAAAAACCTCTTAGAGTGGCTCTGATTGTTTCGGAGCATACGCTTGACAAGTATCCGATGATGATTCGCAACCTGCTGCTTGGGTTTGCATCCGAGTCGGTCCAGGTGGCGATTGTTTGCCCGCCGAGCAGCGATATTGATGCTATTATCAGCGGGCCTGTGGAAGTAATACGTCATCCTGACATCGATTTGCCGTTTATCGAGCGTTTCAGCAGGGCGTCGCTTGTCCGCCGACTTGGCGAGTTTGCCCCTGCTGTTCTGCATTGCCTGTGCCCGCGGAAGGCGGCGCTGGCGGCATACCTCGCTCGCAGCCTCGATCTGCCCTACGTCCTTACGATAAATGCTCTGCAGAAACGGCGGCGATCCTTTGTCGGTTCGCCGAAACACTGTGCCCGGATAATCGTCCCGACCAGAACCGTCGGGGCCAATATCGCCAAAATAAGTGGACGATCGGCCGATAAGATCGAGCAGATAAATATGGGGACTTTCGTCGGCGACAAGAGCATCTGCTTCTCTCAGGTTTCGCGTATCGCCACGATGGTTCTTGTTCATCCGTTCGACAGCGCCGACGACTTCGAGAACGTTTTCAGTGCAATCCGGCACATGCTGCTCGACGGATACGAGTTCATGACACTTATCATGGGGTACGGGCCGGGCGAGAGCGACCTTCGAGACCTTCTGGCCGCGTTTGACCTGCTCAAAACGGTTACTATTGTTCCACCCATGCGCCCCTGCCGCTCCGTTCTTAATGCCGGTGACATATTCATTCAGCCGCGGTCCTGGGCGGCGTTCAACCCATTCCTGCTTGAAGCGATGAGCGCCGGGCTTGCCGTAGCCGCGTGTGCCGGCGGCGTCGATGATCTCATTGTCGAAAACGAGACCGCCGTTGTCTTTGATCCGGACGATGAATTGAGCATTATGGCCGCCCTGAAACGGCTGCTCGGCAAGCGCGAATTCGCCCGCACAATAGCCAGGCAAGCCCAGCAGCACATCAGAGAGAATCATTCCGTAAGCGGCATGATCGCCGCCACCGTCAAGACCTACCGCGACGCCTGCCTGTGGTACGAGAACGCCGAGGAGTAGAACGCAGCTTCTTGCCGTTGATCGGTCTTGCTGTATCCGCATTTGGGAATCCGTACATGGAAAAGGCGCCTGGAACGGGAATTCTTTGAATAATCTCCGGCCCCGCAGCGACTTATTTGTGAGTCGAATGAAATATGCGTGTATAATGTCAAGGAGATTGAACGATGTCGGAAAGTGAAAATATTCTGTTGCACCGCTTCGTCGCGACCGGCGATGCGGAAGCTTTTTCTGAGATTGTCAGGCGGCATGCCGGGCTCGTATATGGGGCCTGCCTGCGGGTCCTGGCCGATAAGGACAGGGCCGCCGATGCGGTCCAGGAGACGTTTCTCCAGTTGCTGCACAACGCCCGGACGATTACCGGCTCGGTCCCGGCCTGGCTGCACAGGGTTGCTACCCGTAAAGCCGTCGATCTTATTCGCAGGGATTCCACGCGCAGGCGTCATGAAGCCGGCTACGCAGCCGACAAGCCCCACGAGGTTACGCAATGGCGGGACCTGTCGCGATATGTCGATGAAGGGCTCGATGAGCTTGACGAGCAGATGCGGCAAATCCTGATCCGGCGTTTCTTCGAAGGCGCGACCACAAACGACATCGCGGCGGCACACGGTCTCTCTCAGCCGACCGTCTCCCGCCGAATCGAGTCAGGCATTAATCAACTCCGAGACAAACTTCGAAGAAGAGGAGTAATAGTCGGGGCAGCCGTTTTGGCTGGTCTTATCGGGGAAAATGCCGTTCAGGCTGCACCTGCTGTCGTTCTCAAGGAACTGGGAAAGATCGCACTGGTCGGCGGGCAGACCGCCGCTTCGGTTGCAGCAGGGAGCGCAACAGCAGCGGGGACGACCGCCGCAACGGCCTCAGGGGCCGGGGCCAAAATAGCAGCCGGGGTGCTCGCCGGGGTCAAGGCGAAGGTTGTCGCCGCCGCAGCGGTGACGGTTGTCGGCGTCGGCTCGGTGGTGACATACAACCATGTCACCGCTCCCTCGAAGCCCCAGCCGTCCGCAAGTCCGGCTGTCGCCGGGCAGTACACGCAGAATCAGCCGTCCGGGTCTCAAGTCGTCGTGCCAACATTGCGGAGGCCGGATTCGGCTGCGGCCCAAACGAAAGAACAAATGGATTGGTCGCAGTTGGACCAGGCGATGTGGGAGCAGATATTCGCCGAAGAGACAGCCGCTGCAAGTCCGGCTCGAACTGCTGCCGCGACTGCTCGTCCCGACCGCAGCGCAGCCGAAGCCCCGACAGGCGGCTATTACATGGGAGGCTATGGCGGCAAAGCGAGCGCCAAGGCCGGCGACGGAGAAATGCAGGACACCAGCGAGCTTGGCATGGGAGGCGGCATGATGATGGGCGGCATGGGCTACGCAGGCACGTACGAGTTGATACCGATAGAACCGAACGAGTCCGAGGAACAGGCCGGCGAACGCGGCGATTAGATCGCTTTGTGTAGCTCGATGATCCACCCTCGAAATTGTGGGGCCTTGTCAAGTCCTGTTTAACCGTTTAGCCCCTACAGGTTAACGATGAATACCGCAGAGACCATGAATAGAATCAGAATTGTCGTTCGAGTCGCCCTTATCAATGTCGTATTTGTGTCGCGCAGGCCGTCGTTTTCGAGTGAGATGAATGCGCAATTGGATATACAGAGCATTCAGATGGTAATACTCAGATGACTACAAATCTTCGAAACACAACAATGATTCTGGCGGCGGCAATGTTTGCCTTGCCGGGCGTCTTGCTGCAGGGGATTTCCAGGGCTGCGTCGCCGGCGAGTCGAAAGCCTGCTGTCTCCGAGTTGCTCGACAAGTATGCCGCCGCCATGGATGAGCTGAGGTCGTTCAAGGCGACGACCCTGACTTCGACCAGCGCATACTCCACCGGGCTGGTGACGGGCAAGCCATGGAAATCGCAATGCACCTCTGAAATACAGGTCTGCTTCGACGGTCGCCGGGCCTCGATTCGTACCAAGCGATGGGGGAAGATCAGCAACGATGACTACTACCCGAAAGACAAGCCCTACTACCTCAGCGCCCTCTGGGACGGGACGACATTTATCCACTACAGGCCGCAGCGGCGAGACGCCAACTTTCTCATGGTCGAGCAGCCCAAGGGCCCCGATGCAGCCGCGGAAAAATACGCCGAGATGCTCAGAGACGATCACTCCATGAAGTTCTTCTTGGGGTATTTCTATCCGTTTTCCGAACGAATAGACTCCGTCCTGAGACATGCCGACAGCGTCTCGATCCGCCCGGATACGGCGAGAATCGGCGACGGGTTGTGCTATGTCATAGATGCGGCAAAAGGCGCCGCCAAGTACACCGTCTGGCTCGACCCGCAGCACGGCTGGAACATTGCCGGAATCGAAATCGACGAGCGATACGCCAGGACCGAGGGACTCAAGCATAGCGAGTCTGTGCTGAAGAATGTTCGATTCAAACAGTTTGGCCATGTGTGGATGCCCGTTGCTGCGGACCTCGAAAACAAGTTTGTTTACCACGGGGGCCACTACTCAAGCGACACATACCACATCGAAATCAAAGAAATGATTCTGAATCCGGACCACGACAAACTGAAGTCCTTCGAGCCTGTGGATATCCGGAACGACAGTGACGTTCTCTTTCTCAACGGCGTTCACAGAAGGGGCTGCAAATGGTTGGACGGCAGGGTGCTCGATGAGACAGGCAATACAGCCATGGACTGCAGGCCACAAATATCCAGCGGCTTTCCCGGCGGCGTGTCGCCGGTCACTGATACGCATGCCGCCTTGCCGGCTGCCGGGGCCGCTGCACAGCGAGACAAACAGCCTGGAATCTGGGACCTGCTGCGAAAATCCATAGCGCCTCGTGCCGCGGCGGCGGACGTTAACACACGGAATGGAACCAGCCATCTGCCCGCTGAGCGGATTGTTCATTTCCCCGCAGATCGCTCTATCGGCAAACTCACGATTCAGGATGCCGACACAAGGAGACACATCAAGAGCTTTTTCTACTGGACCGATACAACCGATTCGCAGTGGGAATATCTGGGCCAGGCCCGCGGCAGCGTTACGGTTCCGGCCGGCAAACGCCTCGCTCTGGAGGTCGCTCAGGATGCGTGGAAAGACCTCTCGGCCCTGTCAGGCCTTGAGCCGGACGATCTGTATATGCTGACGATCTACGCATCTTCTCAAGGCGGCATGCCGCCCGACGACGGATGCATGACGCATATTGCCCACCTGACCGGCCTGAAAGTCCTGACCCTTGAGAATACGAGAATCTCGGCCAGGGGCGCCGAATCGCTCAGGCATCTGGCTAACCTTGAAAGGCTCGGTTTCTCAGGCAGCGTCACCGACCGAACGATGGCCGAAATAGCGCAACTGCCCCGCCTCAAGGCCCTTTACCTCAATAAGAACCGCATGACGAACGCCGGCCTGGCGCATCTGCAGAAGCTGGCCGGCCTCGAAGAGTTCTCCCTCGGCGAAGGACGCATCAACGACGCAGGCTTGCTTCACCTGGCGAAGCTGCCGTCTCTGACCTACCTCATGCTGCAGGGGGAAACCTTCACCGACGCCGGAATCGCGTGTCTGAAGAACAGCCCGTCGCTGAAGATTCTCCATCTTGGCCACATGCGGCAACTGACCGATACGGCGGTGGCGCATATCAGCGAAATCGCCACCCTCGAAAACTTAAGCCTGCACTGGAACGAGAATATCACCGACAGCGGCATTTCACATCTCAGGAAGCTCGGCAACCTTAAGATGCTGGACATTGCTAACTCGCAAGTCACCGTCAGAGGCGTCGCGCATCTGGCCGAGATCAAGTCCATCGATTCTCTCTGGCTGCCCGGCAGGATTATGAACGACGAAGTCCTCTCCTATCTGGGACAACTGTCCAACCTTAGAGAGCTTCACATTGCCAAAGGCTGGCACAACGACCCAAAGAATCACAAGACATACTACACCGACCGCGGTCTTGCCATGCTGTCCGGACTGAAAAACCTCGAAAAGCTCAGCATAGGCAGCATCGGCGTAACCGATGAGGGGATGTCACATATTGCCGCCTTCACCAAGCTGCGGGGACTGACCATCTTCGGTTGTCCGGTTACCGATGCCGGCTGTGCCAAGCTGCTTGCATTGAAATCGCTCGAAAGGCTGAACCTCAGCCACACTGAAATAACGATCGACGGCCTGAGCCAACTTTCTGCCCTTGCGAACCTGACGAATCTGGACGTGCACGACGCAAAACCCGGCCGGGCCGCACTCGATCTGAGCGGCCTGGCCAACCTCAGGAAACTCGGCCTGTTCATCGACAGGTCGTCACACCTGACCGACGCCGACCTGACCGGCCTGTCCGGCCTCAAAAAACTCGAATGGCTGCAGATGGGGCCACGCCGTTTCAGCGACAAAGGGCTTGCTCACCTTGCAGGCCTGACCGAGATGGACCGACTGGGAATCGGCGGCCCCGACCTTACCGACGAAGGCCTGCGGCATCTCGCTGGAATGACCAAGCTCAACCATCTCTCGATAGACGACGGCAGCATAACCGACCAGGGCCTGCGCCGGCTCGAAGCCTTCCCGAATCTCGGGTACCTCTTTGTCACTTCGCGCAGTCGGATCAGCGCCTCGGCCCAACGCCGGCTCCGCGAGCACCTTCCCGGCCTGTACATTAGAGTCACGCCCAAGAAATAGACTCCGCGCAAGTCTGATTAAGGCAATCGGCCCGGTCGAACCTCCGCTCTTCGCAGAAAAAGAAAGGCCTTTTTGAGCAACTCTCGCTCGATGAACGATTTATTAAACGAGCCTTCACACTTTGCCCAGCAGGCCGTAGTCTTCGAGGGCCTGTTCGAGAATCGACTGCTTGCCGGCTTCCAGCGGCGTCATCGGCAGGCGCATCTCCGCCGAGCACATATCGAGCATGGCCATCGCCGTCTTTATCGGGATCGGGTTCGTCGATAGCGTCAGCATGTTCTTGCTCAGGGCGAACAGCTTGTTGTGCCACTGCCTTGCCGAGGCCAGGTCGCCTTCGAGGATCAGGTCGGTCATTGCCTTGACGTCGGCAGGGGCTATATTCGCCACTACGCTGATAACGCCTTTACCGCCCACCGCCGCCAGCGGCAGCGTCAGCGAATCGTCGCCGGAGATAATCGTCAAGTCGCAGCGCATCGCAATCTCGCTGGCCTGGTCGAGACTGCCCGTGGCCTCTTTGATCGCGACGATATTATCGATCTCCGCGAGCCGCGCGATCGTTTCCGGCGTCATGCCGGCGCCGCATCGGCTCGGAATGTTGTACAGCACCGCGGGCAGGTCCACTTCCTCTGCTATCGCCTTGAAGTGCTGGTAGAAGCCCTCCTGGGTCGGCTTGTTGTAATACGGCGTGACCTGCAGTGTCGCGTCGGCGCCGACCTGCTTTGCGAAGGCGGTCAGTTCAATCGCCTCAGCGGTGCTGTTCGAGCCTGTTCCGGCGATTACGGGGACCTGCCCGGCGACGGTCTTTACCACTCGCTCGATTACCTGCTTGTGCTCCTGGTGACTCAGCGTCGGGCACTCCCCGGTCGTCCCTGTCGGCACAATCGCATCGATACCGCTGTCCAATTGAAAATCGATAAGCTCATCGAGCGTACCAAAATCGATTTTGCCGTCCTGAAACGGCGTCACCAACGCAACCATTGCTCCGGTAAACATTCCAGACTCCTTCTTTCATTCAATCGCCCGGGTGATGCGCCTCTTGCTCGCAGCGGGGGCTCGTCAGTTCGCCTTTGGTTTCGTTTGCGGCTGGGGCCCGAATTTTTCGATCAGCCGAATCATCTCGGCGGTCGCTTCCCTTATGCCCACCAGCACAGCCCGGGCGATTATGCTGTGGCCTATATTAAATTCGCACAGGCCCTCGATTGCGGCGACCGGCGCGATGTTCCGATAGGTCAGGCCGTGCCCGGCGTGGACGAAGAGCCTCTTGTCGGCAGCAAGGTCCTTGGCCTGCTCCAATTCTGCCAGCCTTTTTTTGACCGCCGCGGGCGTGCGGGCGTTCGCATAGGGGCCGGTGTGCAGCTCGACGGCGTCGCAGCCGGTCTCGGCCGAGGCGATTACCTGCTCGGCTTGAGGCACGATAAACGTGCTGACCAGTATGCGCTTCTTGTGCATCCGCCTGACGACCTGCGCCAGCCTGTGCTTGTTTCGTGCGCAGTCGAGGCCGCCCTCGGTTGTCAATTCGGCGCGTTTTTCCGGCACCAAGGTTATCTGGTCGGGCCTGATTTGCTCTGCGATTTTGACAATGGGCTCGGCCATGCACATCTCGAGGTTGAACTTGCAGGCGACGGTTTCCTTGAGCAGGCGGACGTCGCGGTCGTTAATGTGGCGTCTGTCCTGCCTGAGGTGGACTGTAATGCCGTTCGCCCCGGCCAATTCGCACTGGGCCGCCGCCCAGACCGGGTCCGGCTCATCGGTGCGCCGTGCCTGCCGGACCGTCGCTACGTGGTCGATATTTACATTCAGTACTGCCATTTCTTCGAGTCCTCAATTCAAACGGTCGATTATAGCACCACTGAGCCGACCGGCAAGCAAATACCCCCACTTTTCCGGCAGGGCATTTTTATGCGCCGGCGGACACCGAAAAATGCGTGCCGGGTCGGAATAAACCCGAAAAAACTGCGCAAAAAAGTTGCGCGGATGTGAGCGCAAAACCAGCCGAAAATGACACGAAAAAATCGCACGCGCAAGAAAATTCATCCAAAGCCAGCGACAGCATGGACTTAAGGGCGCACAAATAAGATGGGCAGCCCATAGCGACCCTACCAGCGACCCCATTGGCGAGACTATAGCCAAGAAAAGGAAAGTAAAGTAAAGTAAAGGTAAGGAAAGGGAAGGAAAGTAAACGAAACGAAATCGTAAAGGAAAGTAAAATAATTTCGAATTCGAATTCGAACGGTTTCTCAGGTTCGAAGCATGCGCCCGGGCGCGATGAGCACACCGACGCAGAGGTAGGGTGTGCATCGCACACCGCCGCCGCCCCGCACAATGTCACCCCGAGCGCAGAGCCTGTCACCCCGAGCGCAGAGCCTGTCACCCCGAGCGCAGTCGAGGGGTCTGTTCAAAACAGCCCTGCAGAAGCGCCTGGCGAATACGGGGCGGGCGATTCGATTTCGAATTTTAATTTTTCCTCGTTTTCGAATTCGTTTCGACCCCGGCCGGAGAATTTTACCCAGCGGTGACAGGTTCTGACACTCCGGCAAAAATAATCTTTACAAAATGTCGCGAATATGATATAATACGCATAGTTTGTGGAGGCTGCGGCTTCACAGGCGGGGTCGAATGCGGATTTCGGCCGGAATCTGAAACCCGGGCAGTATTTTCAGAAGGGATTTGAGATGAACAGGATGGGAAACGGGAGAATTGGCCGGGGAATCGCTGTAATTGTAATTATGGGCTTGTCGTGCGTTTCTGCGCGGGCCGACTACTCCGGCGGGACGGGAGAGCCGAACGACCCCTTCCAAATCGCCACCGTCGCCGACTGGCAGGAATTGATGGCCGCAACGGGCGACTGGGGCAGGCATTTCCTCCTCACAGCCGACCTCGATATGAACGGCGTCGCAATGACCCCGGTAGGAAACTACGCAAACAGGTTCACCGGCGTATTCGACGGCAACGACCACGTAATTGGCAATGTGGACATCAATATGCCCAACGCTTACTATGTCGGCCTCTTCGGCTATGTAGATTCCGGCGCTGACATCCGCAACATAGGCATTGAGGATGCTAATATCGCAGGCAAGTATTATGTCGGCGGTCTCGTGGGGTACAACTCCAACGGCAGTATCACCGACTGCTACGCCACAGGGCCGGTCACAGGAGACGATCGTGTCGGCGGCCTGGTGGGGCGGAATAAGGATGGCGATATCAGCAACTGCTACGCCACCGGCTCGGTTGACGGATACGATTATGTCGGCGGTCTCGTGGGGGGCAACTTCAACGGCAGTATCACCGACTGCTGCGCCACAGGGCCGGTCACAGGAGACTATCGTGTCGGCGGCCTGGTGGGGCGGAAT
>JAFGCD010000073.1 GCA_016932835.1 Sedimentisphaerales bacterium | reverse complement strand
TGGTGCCATTCGAGGGCCTCTTCGTCGGAGAAGATCGTCTCTTCCCAGCCCCAGCAATGGGCGCCGACGCCGCCCGGTCCGCCCAGGCTGCCGATATTGAAGTGGCTGCCGTCCACGCCGGGGGTGCTTGTAAAGCCAAATATAAGGGTCCAGTCGGGAATCGCTGTATTGTCCGCCTTTGCCCAGCAGGCAATCGTTCTCCGCATTGTTCCGCTTATTCCGACCATTCCGATGTTGACATACTGGTTACTGCCGCCGGGTAACGTGAGCACCTGGCCGAATTGAGAATCGTTGGCAAAACCGGTTGCGCCAAAGGGCGTACCGTGGTTATTGTAACCGGACGAATCCAGGTAGTCACCGTCCCACTTCCACCAGCCGAGGAGGTTCGGATCGACAAGAAGCGCCGGGTCAGGCAGGGTCTGGAAGGTCCAAACCGGGCTGCTTGCTTCGCTGCCTACTATCTGCCAGTAGTATCGTGTTCCGTACGGCATTGTTCCCGGGTCGAACGACGTCGCAGCCGCTCCAACAGAGCCTACATACGGCGGGGGATTGGTCGTGCCGAAATATAGATCCTGCGATGTCGTGCCGTCGCCTGGAGTCCAGCCGAGGTCGGCATTGAGGTCAACCAGCCTTGCCTTATCAGCCGGGCTTGGGTACCTGGCGGACGGGATAGGCATCGTCTCCAGGTTGGCGCCGGGGATTATCGTGCGGGCCATCGTAGCGGTGGACCATGCAACTCTGACGTGGTCTCCGCCGCCCTCTTCTTTCTGAAGTGTTTCAATATAGTACTTGGTTCCCGCTTCGAGATAAACGGGAGCCGAAGTATTGGCCCAGTCATCCGGGCCGGCCCAACCGGTAATTTCGACAATCATTGACGTATTCGCGGGATTGTCGTCCGTACTCAGCCACAACTGCCCGGCGTCATCGGTGGTCAGATAGAAAGTGTAGGTATCTGAAACCGTCGGAACAACATAACCGAAGATTCTGGTGCCGTAGTTGTCGTCGAATTCAATCGCGGTTGAGAATTCAGTCAATATCTGTGTTTCGTGGGGATTGTCGGGATAGTCGGCGTGAGCCGTTAGATCCGCGACGTTCACGCCGGCAAATCCGTTCCATTTGTACATCATTACGCCCGGGTCACCGGCATAAGCCGGCAGCGCCAGCGCAATGACGACAAAAACAAAGGGGAACAAAGAAAGCAACTTTCTACACATAACAGTGCTCCTTATGAACAGTTTATGAAGATTTCAATGCTATGGCCACACACCAAAGCATCTTATTGTTTTCGACAGGCATGCAGGCCTGCTTGATAATTTTTGATGCCTGTCTAAAACAACTTTTTAAGGTTAAAAACGACCGATAATAATCACCTCCTCGCCATAGGTAACCTGTGTGTGCTAAGGATGTTTTTGGCCCTTGTATTACCTCCTTCCTTCTGGGGCCATCAGTCATTTAACAGATGAAATTTCAATACCCTTCAACCAATAATGCGGAGCTTGCGCATAGACTCCGCTACATGTGAAAAAGAACCTTAATTTTCAAATGAAACCTACACAACACCACAGGAATATCACCCAGGGGAACCTAAAATCACCGATTTCACCTACCCTATTTATACCAGACTTACTACTCTGCCAGAAAGAAAAATTGGGAAAATACGAGAAAATGCAAATTTTTTTTGCTGCCTGAACGCGGTGCAAGGTTTCAGGAAATGTGTGTTTATGGTATTGGCGGGGCGTGCATTATCGGTAACTTCCTACTATGGAAGTACTTAAAACTGTTCGGATGGCAAGGGATACGAGGGCCGGCGCCAAGAGATATGGTATCACTTGGATTGGGGCGGCACTCGTGACCGGGATGTTTTTTTTCAGTTAGTCGCCCACGAATTGAAAGCAGCCCGACCTTGAACAGACCAAAGATCAATGGAAGAGTTTGTTGTTCTTTGTTTGCATCTGGTTTGTGGGATACATCAATAATGTTGCGGGATTGCCGATTTTTGCCTATAATAACGACCTTTGTCACGAACCGAATGGTTGTCAAGGCTTGGCGGTTGCCGGGCGTGTTTTGTTACGGGTGGCTATGAAGACGTATTTGGATTGTATTCCTTGCTTTGTGCGGCATTGTCTCGATTCTGTTCGTATGATTACGGACGATTCCGAGATACAGGCGGACGTTTTGCGTCGTGCATTGGTTTTTGCCAGCGAAGTTAATTTTGATAAGAGTCCTCCTGTGACGGCTCAGAAGATTCACCGGTTTATCCGTGAAGTAACGGGTTCTGCGGACCCGTATGCAAAGGTAAAAAAACATGGTAACGACCTTGCCATGCAGATGTATCCTGAGTTGAAAAAGTCCGTCGAATTGAGCAATAACGCTTTAGCTGTTGCTGTGCGGCTGGCCATTGCCGGGAATATCATCGACTATGGAACGGATTCCCATATATCGCAAGAGAAAGTCGAAAAAGCTGTCGGCGAGGCATTGAGACTGCCCCTGGACGGCCATGCATTGGAAGTATTTGCCGAGGCTGTCGATCTGGCCGATGATATTCTCTATCTCGGCGACAACGCCGGCGAAATAGTGTTCGACCGACTGCTTATTGAGCAGTTGCCCTCCGAGAAGGTCACTTTTGTTGTCAGGGGCGGGCCGATTCTCAACGACGCCTTGATGGCCGACGCCGAGGCCGTCGGGCTGAGCGATATTGTGAGCGTGATTGACAACGGCTCCGATGCGCCGGGCACAATTTTTGAGGACTGCTGCGAGGATTTTCGTCGCCGGTTTGAAGGGGCGGATATGGTTATCGCTAAAGGACAGGGCAACTACGAAACACTCAGCGATGTCGGGCGGGAGATGTTTTTCCTTCTTCAGCCCAAGTGCAGGGTGCTTGCCGAACATTTGAGCAGCGAGATAGGCAGTCTGGTATTGATGCACAAGAAGAATGATTTGGAAAAGGGAGTGCGGTAATGCCCGTATTCGAATACGAGTGCGCCGATTGCGGGCACAGGATGGAGATTCTGGAGAAGCGGGCCGGCTCCCACAAGTACAAGTGCGAGAAATGCAAGAGTCCGAAGCTTGAGAAACTGCTGTCAGGTTTTTCGGTCGGACGGAGTTCGCCGCTTGTCTGTAAGTCCTGCCCGGGCGGTTCTTACCAGAGCAATATATGTCCGCCTGGAGGCTGCTGCGGACAAGCTTGAGAGGGGACAAAGGCTATTGGAATTGCGGGGGTGAATCAATTGGCCTGATTAAGCCATATATCGAGTCTCGGCGTTTGCCAGCCGTAGGGTTTTCCGAGGATGTCGTAGTCACCGTCGCCGTCGAGGTCGGCGATCTTCGATTCGTGCAGAGCGATGCCCCTCGATACCTCAGTTATCTTGAAACTACCTTTTCCGTCGCCCAACAGGATGAGGTTCCTGGCGTTCGGGTTGGCGTTGTTGAGTCTCATCTCGGCCATCCAGATGTCGAGATTTCCGTCGCCGTTGAAATCAATGATTGCGAGCGAATGTGCGCAGTCAACTTCTTCGATGAGTATTTTAGGTGTCCACACATCGTTTTTGAATTCGTACATTATCATCGGCGCCCATCCATCTCCGACGGCGAGAACAACCTCGGGTCGTCCGCCCTTTACCAGTTGGCCCGCGGCTGTGCGCGAGAATGCGTAGGCTGCGTCGATGACATTCGGTTTGTAGGTGAGGCCTGAAGCGTGTTTGAACCACCTGCCGCCGCCGATGATGTCGGCTTTGCCGTCGCCGTCGATGTCGGTCTTGGCCAGACCTTCGTGTTCGTTGACGGCCTTGAAGCCGGGGTATCTGCCTCGCTGCTTAACTTCGCTGCCGCCGTCCCACGAGTAGATCGCGTCACATTTCCATTCCTTGGCGGAGCGCGGATTTTCGGGTATCTCTGCAATGAAGAGCTTGCAGGCGCTCTGGTTCCAGAAGACAAGTTCGGCTTTGCCGTCGCCGTCGAAGTCGCCGAAGATTTGGTCATGGTGCTTTGGCTGGCCGAAGTTCTTTATTGTTCGGCGGGTCCAGGGATGATCGGGCTTGTGGTCGGGATGTGGATTCTCCCACCACCAGACCTGGTTCAGTTTCCAGTCGCCTCCGAAGACGATATCGAGATCGCCGTCGGCATCGATGTCGTGAAAGTCGCCGCCGGCCTCGATGTGGAGCGGGTCGCTTTCAACGACGTATCTTTCCCAGCCTGTCGCAGAGCGTCGATACCATACGACAGCGGGGGCCTTCGTGCGCTCGGCGATTACGAAGTCGTTGGTTCCGTCCCTGTCTATATCCAGCACAAGACTTGCGGTTTGCTCGTTGCCGGAGTTCGGTTTTTGCAGGTCGCCGTTTTCAGTGGAGAGGTGTTTCCACTCCACCGCCCCTACAGCAGTGGTGAGAATGATTTGTACGACCAGAGCCGACGTGAATCTCATCCTTGTATCTCCTTAAATTCGACGAACATTGTGTGCCTGCTTGATTCGCATAGATTCGTTCGAGGGTGTTGTTTCCACTGAAGTTCGACTGGATGGGAGCGCTGCGAGATATTTCCCCCGTGGCATTCTATAGTTCATCGAGTTCTTCGAGTTCTTCGAGGAAGCTGC
Organism: Sedimentisphaerales bacterium; assembly: GCA_016932835.1. GTDB lineage: Bacteria > Planctomycetota > Phycisphaerae > Sedimentisphaerales > Anaerobacaceae > JAFGCD01. The sequence goes on along the minus strand of JAFGCD010000073.1, from coordinate 580 downwards.
CGGAATCATCCATATCGAGGTCGATGAGATCGTCGTCTTCTTCGTTTTTCGTCGGCGGGGTCTGCTGCTGCGGTGTCGCGAGCTTGTCCGTCGGCGGGGCGGTTACATTCTCTGGAACGCCGTCAATCTGTATCTGAAATACCAGAGGCCCCACCTGGAGGTAGTCGCCTGCGTTGGCCCGCGTCTCGCCGTTGACGTGTTTGCCGTTGAGGAATGTGCCGTTTCGCGAACCAAGGTCGCGGATTTGAAGGGCTTCATTGTTACGGTCGAACTGGCAGTGTCTCCTGGAAACATCAGCCAGAGGAATACACAAATCGCAATCGTGGCGTCTGCCGATAACGGTTATGCTGCTCGGCAAAGAAAAGCTCTTTTGCGAGCCGTCTTTCTTCAACAGGACCAGATTTATGTCCATTAAGCATTCCCCTCACAAGTTCCGATATTGTCACATTACATATTATACCATCGCGGGGCATTTGGAGCAACCGTAAATTTATGCACGCGATTACCCGTTTTGGCACGGGATGTGCATAGAGCCTCCTTGAGTGTGTTTTGAACGGTTTTTCCAACAGAACTCAAGGAG
>JAFGCD010000072.1 GCA_016932835.1 Sedimentisphaerales bacterium | reverse complement strand
TTCCTTTTGCCCTCACTAAAATACGGGGCAAAAGAAAGAAAAATATTGCCTCGACTGCAAATCACTTTTATCGTACCACCTCCTTTAGTATGTTAGAGAAGATACTGAATATATTCACTTTCCGTGTCCTCAGCCACATCCCGAGGCTGCCTTTTCATTATTATGATCTGTCGGCATTGGTCGTGCAAGGTTTGAATCTCGTATTTCGTATATTGTCTTGTCGGCAGGTCATTAGGCTTGATTGGTGTCGTAGGTGTACGCAGCAGTCGTCGGGGGAAATCCTGGGAGCAGATTCTTCGGCTGTGCCTCAGGGCGCCGGCGGCCTTGATGAGCATCGTCAAGCGTCACATTTCCACTTGCTTCGCGGCGGTTCTGAGCGTTGTGGCATTTTTCCCGGCAGGAGAGCATCTGGTTTATTACTGCGGTCGGTTCTCACCCATTGCCCAGTGAGGAAGCGATACATTTAGTATGTAGTCACAGTTGATGACCTTCTCGGCCAAGTCGAGCGGCGTGTAATAGTATTGGTTCGATGCCTCGAATCCTATTTTCGGATCGTCGCGGGCGAGCTCGAAGAGTAGGGCGGCATTATTTATCTCTCTGGTGAGGATATTCCTTATGAGTGTCACCTTGTTATCTCGTTGAGTCTTTTCGAGTTTTCCGGATATGAGGTCGTCGCGAGCCAATATGAACCTAATCTGGTTTGCGACGCTGTCGAAGTGCAGGCCTGCGGCCTTTGTGATCCTGATGTCCTGTCGGGCGTTTTCCTTTTGGGCAGGAGTGTCTGTTTTGGCCGGTACTTTTTCCAATATTTCGAGTCCCTGCTTCCATTGCGAGGTCATTTTTTCGAATTGGTCTGCAAATACTTCCGGGGGATATACACCTCGCCAGCCGTTGAGGTCGTCGTAGGGGAAGCCGATCATTGTGGCAGTGTATCGGGTCGGTTCGGGATAGAGGAGATTGGCCGGTCCGTATTGTGTCGGTCCGCGGTAAACACAGGAGATGTCGAATGGGTATTCGGCGAATGCAGTGCTGAAGCAGGACCATGCGTCAAGGGCATGGGCGGCGGATTTGCGGCCGTAGCGGCTCTGGGCCACGTTTTTGAGGGCCTGTTCGGCAGAAGGGAGAGGCTCTCGCTGGAATTGACTGACAAGCTGGAGATTGGGTGAAGGATAGCCTCCGACGGTCCAGCTCAGCATTAGTCCGTTGATATCGGTTTTTGCGAGGTTTTCACAATGCCTGGCGATCAGGTTCATCACGGGCAGGTAAGGCAGCGCGGATAGTTCCCATGTGCAGTTGACCTGGACTTTTGCTATGGTTTTGAGGCCTCTTTTTTTGGCTATTTCCCAATGTTTCAGCGCTCTCGGTCCGGGCCCGACGGCTGAGATTGAGTATTCCCCGACGGCTGAAGGAACGTTGCCTCTTTTGATGGGCTTGCCCCATTCGCTGACGCTCATGAGATAAACCTTATCTGGGAGCATTTGGATGATTTTCTCTGCCCAATCTGGTTTTCCCCATCCTGCATTTGTTCCATCGGGCCAGCCCCAATCCCAGACGATGACTTTTGCCTGTGGGCTGCCTTTCCAGACTCCGGCTGCTATTGCCTTATTGATTTCTGCGATTACTTCGGGGCCGGAGCGTTTTGAACAGCGGGGGCATCCACCTGCATTTCGGCTGTGGCTGTAGCAGTTTGTGAGATTTTCCGATGCAGTTATCGTGAAGACTCCTGCGAGATCGGGGACCTGTCTGAATACGCAGGCCAAGGCGTTCTCGATCCATTGGGTGACCTGAGGCGATGAGGTACATAATGCGCAGTGGTCGCCTTCTCTCGCGCCTTTTATATGCTCTCTGCCGTGGAAGAATGATTCGGGCATGGCCCTCGGTTCGTTTATATAGAGATAGATATCGATGCCGTGGCGTTTTGCCCTATCAACCATTTTTCTGAGATTGGCAATTCTGATTTGGTGGTCGCCGTGTGAGTCGCTGAAGAGGTCTCCAGGTGCTAACTGCCGGAGTACGACGTGCAGCCAGACGCCGTTTACTCCGAGGCTGCTGAGTTGTTGGAGGAGGTTATCCGGATACGGGTCAATGTCCGGATTTAAGAGCGGGTCTCCAAATACTCCGAAGTATGAGTAGAGGAACCTGACGGGCTCTTGCTTATCCGTCTTTATGGCCGGGATGGCGTTTTCCTTTTGCGGAGGCGCGTTATTCGGAATTAAAATGAATCTGGGCTTGCAGGGTTTTGCCAGACTTTCGCCGAAGTATTTTTCGACGACGGACCTGATGTGCTCGCACCGGCTGGCTGCGCTGTCGTCAGGTTCGTTGTAGAGGATTGGTTTGCATGAGGGCTTTAGTGCACCGAGTTTAATCCAGAGGAAATCGTCTTCCCTGAGCGTGAAGGCGAGCTGCTGCTCGTCCCAGCCGAGCAGTTCGAGCAATTGTTGGTATGGGAGCAGGTGCCAGTTTCTGCGTATGATCGAGATGTATCCTCGCTGCTGATACTCCGCGGGCGGGGCTACCTGGGGGGGCAGTCCCATGGAATGTCCAATTCGGCGGACGTTCTGGTCGGTTGTCTGCAGAACCTTGGCCATTTGGCCAAGCGACACCATCTCCCAGTTTCGCCAGACAAATGCGTGCATTCGATCCGGGAAGTGTTCGAGGGGGATGGGGTCGGGTGTGCTGCCGGCTGGGAGGGTTTCTGCGTTGGAGAGAGCGATTTGCGCACATGTGACCATCAGCGTGCCGAAGAGAATCACATATTTTCGGATCATATCCAATGTCTCCAATGATCTATTCAGGTTCGTCGCATTCTATTCGGCCGAGATTAAAGACCGGCATTATTCTACATGAAGACTCCTTCTTGCTGTAGCAGTTTTCGGGTATTGGGTTATTGGATTTTGCGGCTGCGACGTAGCGTCAATGGTTTGTTTGACGTATAATATTGTGTCGTGCATAGCGGCGTTTTTCGGCGGTTTGGCCGTCGGTATTTTTCGGGTTTTCTTTCAATAACATGAGATTACAAATACTCCAATGGTAATTACGAAGGACATCAGGAATATGACGGAACGCATAGGTTTTGACAATGAGAAGTATTTACAGGCCCAGACAGCGTCGATTCTGGAACGGGTGCATAAGTTCAACAACAAGCTGTACCTTGAGTTCGGAGGGAAACTCCTGTATGACTACCATGCGGCACGGGTGCTGCCCGGTTTCGATCCGAACATTAAGATGCGTTTGCTGCAGAAGATCAGCGACAAGATAGACGTTATTCTCTGTATCTATGCGGGCGATATCGAGCGAAAGAAGGTTCGCGCCGACTTCGGGATTACCTATGACTCAGATGCGATGAAGACCATAGACGATTTCAAGGAATGGGGCATCGATGTAACGGCGGTGGTTATTACGCGGTATGCGGACCAGCCCTCGGCGAAGGCTTTCAAGGACAAGCTCGAACGCAGGGGCGTAGCTGTTTATACTCACAAGATAACGGAGGGTTATCCTACCGACGTCGAGACTATCGTAAGCGACGAAGGTTACGGCCAGAACGAGCCTATCGAGACGAAGCATCCTATTGTAGTTGTAACGGGGCCCGGTCCGGGAAGCGGGAAACTTGCGACTTGTCTTTGCCATTTGTACCATGAATACAAGAACGGCAGCAAAGCGGGATATGCGAAGTTCGAGACATTTCCAATCTGGAACCTGCCTCTCAAACATAAGGTCAACATTGCGTACGAGGCTGCGACGGTGGACTTGAAGGATGTCAACTGCCTCGATTATCACCACCTGGATGCATACAACGAGAAAGCGATCAATTACAATCGGGACATCGAGGCTTTTCCTCTCCTGAAAAGGATCATAGAAAAAATCACAGGGAAAGAATCATTCTATAAATCTCCCACGGATATGGGCGTGAACTGTGCCGGGTTTGGGATTGTTGACGATGTGATTGTTGAGGCTGCGGCTCATCAGGAGATCATCCGGCGTTATTTTCGGTGTGCGTGTGAATATGCGATGGGCTTGGTTGACAGGGAAATACTCGAGCGTTCGGAACTTATTATGAAGAACGCCGGCGCCGAGGTTGAAGACAGGCTGGTCGTCCTTCCGGCTCGCGAAGCGGCGAAACAAGCCGAGCGAAACGGCAAGGGCAATGAGGGCATTTTTTGCGGTGCGGCGGTCAAATTGAAGGATGGGACTATTATTACGGGCGAGAATTCTCCGTTCATGCACGCGGCTTCGAGCCTGGTTATCAACGCCACTAAGCATCTTGCGGGTCTTCCGAAAAAGATGCATCTTCTGCCGCGGAATATTACGGATTCCGTGCGGTTTCTGAAAAAAGAGATACTGAACGGGAAGATGCTGAGCCTCGACCTTGAAGAAACACTCATCACGCTCAGCATCAGCGCGATATCCAATCCTGCGGCTCAAATGGTTGTTGAACAGTTGAAGAACCTTCGCGGCTGCGAAGTTCATATTACTCATATTCCGACGACCGGCGATGAGGCCGGTTTGCGAAAGCTTGGCGTAAACCTTACGTGCGACCCTGATTTTTCGTCAAAGAGTCTTTTCATTAGCTGAGGGGGCTTTCGTTGATTTGAGAATCGAAGTAGAGGTTGGCATCGAGAGCGTTCGAGGCGGGCGGTTGTTGCCGGTTTCGGGACGGCTGATTTGAGGTCACAAAGTCAGTGGGTGTTTTCTCATCAGTTCGCTTGTCGGCCGGTGACTGCAAAAGTTACCGTTGCGGTTGAGTTATCCCAATTGAGCGTTGTTTTCCGGCTGTTCAGGATTGCCGTTTTGGGTTTTGTTTTGGCGCGTATTCGGCAGTTGGTGATGGGCTGGCCCCGGAGAGTCACGTTCATTTCACCGTTTTCTGTTTGAAAGATCGAATAGACCTTCGAGAGGGAATCCATTACGACTTTTCCGTTTTTTCGAAGATAGCTTCCGCAAATAACGAAACACCGGGTTATGGAGTCGGGGTCGTCGGGAGCCCCGGCGGGACGTGTTATTCCGAATATTGCGGCATCGGTGTTCCAGCCTTGAACAATGTTGTTGCTGTTGCGGTGCATTCTTCTTCCGTCGGCTCTGAGATTGAGAAAGACATCCGTTATCTCTTTGTCGCGACTGATTCGCACACCGATCATTTCATCGGCTTCGAGGAGTTCGAGTTGGGCGTTCGGCTTGTCTTCGGGATTTTCGAGCGGGAGGATCGCAGTGATGAACTTCATGTCTCTGCTTTTGTCGGGGGGTGTGAACGCGAGGTACTCGACCTGCATATCCGGGTTGTGGTTTTTGAGTCCTGTCTTTTTTGCGACGGCCATATTTTTTGGGAACAATGGGCGGACGATTGCTGCGGCTTTGTCCCCGTTTGAGAGGCGGATGCCAGGCGCATTTTGTTCGGCCCGGCCTTCGAAGTGGAGCAGCCACTCCAATTGTCCGGGCTCGTGTGTTCTGATATCGTCGAGTACGAGGATCAGGTTGTCAATCCAGAGGAAATGGCGGTAGTTGCGGGAGAACTTCCATGAAGTCGGGCCGGTTGCGTCGGCGAGAACATACTTTATGCCGGCAAGGTCCATGAGGTGCGCAAGAGCGCCCGGGTGGACGACTCCGCGGTCCGGGCCTCCACATGCTTCGGGATTTTCGGCCTGGCCGTCCGTGAGGATGACATTGTGGGCCTTGCTCTGTCGATAGTAGTCGGTGTATTCTCGCCGGCTGTAGGAGCAGTTTCCAGAGTCGATAATGAGGGATTTTCCCTTGTGAAAGAGGATGAATGAGCCTGCGTCGGGATGCGCGTGGTTCCAGGCGAATCCGGATTTGACGGCAAGCATTGTGGCATTATCGGTCCATGAGGATCGCATCATCGCCCAGCCTATGTCGGGGTATATTACGGATTTCGGCAGATTAGCCGGGGGTATTGGAGTTTCGGTAATTTTTGTGCTGACGATGCTTATCGGGTCTCGCAGTCCGGGGTCTGTTTTTGTGAGATACCAATGGTAGGCCGGCTTGTCAAAGCCGTTTGCCAGGAGAAGTCGAAGCGTTTTCGCACCGGATGCGTTTATGCTGCTGTCCCCGAAGTTGGCCGAGAGGAGCGAGCTGGAAGTCGGGTAGGAGGCGTTGACGAAGAAATCTCCTGCGTCTTTCAACATAGGTATTGCGGGAGACGGGGCGTCGGGAAAGACATTTGAATATGCCAGGAGGAACAGGAGGTATTCGGACAACGCATAATCGGCGTAGCCGACGCTTTCGTAGAAGGCTCCGTTGCGGTCGAAGTTGCGGCTTTTGTTCTGCAGGACGTTGCCTTGATATGCAAACCATTCGGGGAAGCCCTGCGCGATGCTATCGACCCAGCCTGACGCCTGCGGTTCATCTTCCAGCACGGATAGTGACGCGGCGCCTGCCATTGCGACGCATACGCTCCACCAGTTATGTCCCATTGAATCGAGTGCGTGGATTCGCTTTTCCGGCAGTATCCAGTCGTTCAAAGTTGGGAGGATTCCTCTCTGCACCATTGCAGCGACGATGGCAGTTTTATCAGTTTCGGACAAGCAGCTTCGGATACTGTCATATCCGACGGCGTATCCGAAGCAGAATCGTGCTGTGTTTAGTTCTGAGTTCCATGGCGGGTCTCGTTGGGCGTCGCCCGCCCAGCGTTTCAACTGTCCGAAGTGGATCATGGCGCGGCGCAGCTTTTCGGCATACTTGCTGTTTGCGGTCATCTGATATGCGAGGCCGAGCGTTGTTCCCATGTTGCTGATCTGGCTGCTCGGCCTGCCATAGTTTCCGTGCTGTCCCGAGCCGCTTTCGGCGTATTCTATTGAAACGAGGTCCTCATCGAGAAGCCTTTCGGCTCTTGTGAGCATTTCGGTCCATGCTTGTTTTATTTTGGGGTCGGCATCTATTTTTGCTTTGAAGGCCTGGATACGCTGTGGGGTGTAGTAGAGTCTTGGGTGAGGAGACGCTGGTTTGTTGTTTTGGGCATGGGTTGCGGGGGCGGCGATGCCGAATGCGATGAGGACAATTATAGCGATTAGAAGTGATTTTCCGGGCTTATCGAGCATGTTTCCAAATCCTCCTGATGCAATTTTCTTCGATGCTCCGACGCTCATAAAGTCTTTTCCCTGCGCGATTTAACAGAATAGCGGGCGAAGGGAATCGAACCCTCCTAACTGGCTTGGGAAGCCAGGGCATTACCACTATGCTACGCCCGCACGAAGGCCTGCAATATCTGCATGATGAATTTAGGGCAATTGGCTCTTCTTGTCAAGAGGGATTGTATGGAATCATCGGGGCGAGAATTGGATGGTCCATATTTGGCGAGGCGATTGTTGAGGTACGGTCGCAAGGTCTATCGCTATTTTCGAGCGTCAGAGGCTCTTTTGATCGGTAGTGATTCCGGTAGTTTGGGAGGGAATCAGCCCGATTTTAGGCAGGTGATTTGGATGCGTTCCACAAATATTCGACTGATCGTAATGACTCGACAAAATCGGTGTAGTCAACGGATTTGACGAGATATTTGACGACGCCCAACCTGGATGTATCGGTCATATCCTGCTGCTCGTTCGATGAACTCATGACAACGACGGGGATGTCTCTCAAGGATTCCTGTGTGTTTATGACCTGCAAAAACTCCTTTCCGTTCATTTTGGGCGTATTGAGGTCCATCAAAATCAAGACAGGGGGCTCATCGCTGTGGCTCATGAGGTGTTCCAGAGCCTGTTCGTGGTCGGTTATATGAATCAAATGATTCGAGGCTCCGATTTCTTTGAGTGCTCGCTGTACTGTCATAGCATCCACTCGGTCGTCTTCTATAAGCAGTATCGGTTTTAAGTTTTCCATTGTCAGGCTCCATACTCGCTGCCGTCGGTATAATGACAGCCGAACATATTCCAGTTAGTGTTCTCAAAAGGTGCATATCCGACACAATCCATAGTGTCTCACTGTGATGACAGGCTCCTTATCTTTCGTTCATCACCGGTGATTCATAAAACAGCATTTTCAATCTGGGATAACGTTTCTAATTCGTGATCCAAAGCAGGGTCCGCTGATTCCGGCATCTTGCTCAACGACCAGTACTCGTCAACCACGCGCATCGTTTCGAGGAACTGGGCGTAATCGACGGATTTAACCATATATCCGGCCACACCGAGCCTGAAGCTTGCGATGATATCGCTTTGTTCACCGGATGTTGTCAGTGCTATGACCGGGATTGCCCTGAACTTCTCATCGGCCTTAATTGCTTCGAGGAATTCGAGGCCGTTCATTTTCGGCATATTCAAATCCAGGAGTATAAGGCATGGCTTCGGTCCTTCGTGCTCTCTGAGGTATTCGAGGGCCTGTTCGCCGTCGCACTTTCGTACCAGTTGGTTTGCGACATTTAGTTCCTTCAGTGCGCGTTTGACCGTCATCGCGTCGATGTCGTCGTCTTCAGCAAGCAGTATTGGTTTGGCGCTTTGCATCTGTAACCTCCAATTCTTTTTTTGGGAGTGTGAACAGGAAAGTACTTCCCTGACCTGGTTCGGAGACAATCCAGATTGTCCCTCCGTACATTTCTATGATTTTCTTTATTACCGTTAGTCCGACGCCGGTACTCTCAAAAGCGTCTCTGGGAGAGAGCGTTTGAAACATTTGGAAGACTTTTTCGAAGTGTCTTTTTTCGATACCAGGGCCGTTATCCGCAACGCTGAATTGCCACATATTTTCTTGTGCGACACATCCTATGGTTATCCTGCCCTGTGGTTTGTCCATATACTTGACGGCGTTGCTGAGCAGGTTCTGAAAGATCTGTGAGATTCGGGTCGGTTCGCAATTTATTACCGGCAGTTCGTCTTCGACCGTGATTGAGATATTCTGGGGCGGTGCGATCAAATCGATGATTTCGGGGACAAGCCTGTTAAGGTCTATTTGGGCCATTTTTTCCCGGACTCTTCCGACTCTGGAGTATTCGAGGATGCCCTCGATGAGGTTGTGCATTCTGTCCACCCGATTCGAGAGAAGGCTCAACTGTTCTCTTCCGTCTTCATTGATTTTGTCGGCATAGTCCGCGCAGATCCAGTCTGTGAGCGTTTTTATTCCTCTCAGGGGGGCTTTAAGGTCGTGTGAAACTATATATGCGAAGTCTTTCAAATCCTTGTTGGCGCTTTCGAGCTTGCTCAAGATACTGCGTTGCTTTGTTTCTATTTTCTTTCGGACTTCGATCTGGCTTTCGAGCTTTGCATTGGCGGATGACAGCTCTTCGGTGCGTTGCTCGACTCTTGTTTCCAATTGGGTTTTTGCTTCGACGAGTTCCCAATCTCGTTTTTGAATTTGCTCGAGCATTTCATTGAATGCGTCTATCAGGAATCCCACTTCGTCATTGGCCTGCTTTGCGGCACGTGTTGAGTAGTCTTCATTTTCTGAGACGATTTTGGCGACTACTGCGAGTTTTAGTATTGGTTCTGAGATGAGTTTCTGGAGTCTGGATGCGACGACATAAGCGATGAGGGCTGCGAAGAGCAGGACGGCAACAGTTATCTTGATGCTCTGCATAACCATTTTTTTCATCGGCGTCAGGTCGGATTGGAGAAATACTATTCCTATTACTTCGTTGTCGAGTACGATATTCATGGAGACTGTGAGGTATCCGTTGGCGAGGATGTGCGTGTTACCCTCGATAGGGGTTTGTTGCAGGTCTGCGGGCGCATCGGCGTTGCGATAGGAAGCGAATTGTTTACCATTTTTGGAATATATGCCAGCAAATACAATCGAGGCCTTGGCATGGAGGCCCTGCAGTATTCGAGCGGCATCTTGCGGGTCGTCGAAGGCCAGTGAGGCACTGCAGTTATTGGCGATCATTTCAGCGTGTATAGCGAGGTCTTCGGTCATCTGGATTCGGGAGGATCTCCACTGCCATGCGACAAATGCCACTCCGGCGAGCACGAGCGTAATAACACATGTCAGCATTGTTATGCCGGTGAGCTTGTGTTTGATCGATATATTGTTGAGTAGCCTCATGATTATTATTTCGGTCCAGCTTTATTGAATTACCTTTGAAGCGAGCCTGAGGAGTTGCGAACGGATTTTCAGTTGTTTTTTTTTCGCGGCGGCGGCGTTAATCTCGAAACGCACTTTTTTGTCTATGGTGGCGAAATTGACAATTCCGCCTACTTCAATGAATCCGCTTCTATCGGCCACGGTCAGGATGGGATGGTTGTTCAGTGCTTTTATGATTTCGTCGTAAGCTTCGGATTCGGAGGAGCACAGGAACATTATGTGGGATTTTCTCATAGCATCGATTTGGCGGTCCAGGACTTCCCGGCCGGATTCCTTGATTTCTTTGAATGATTTGAAGCGTTTGATGACGATTTTCCTGCCTTTTATCGGTTTCTTTTCGATAGGCTCGAACACTTTTCCAAAGGGGTCTTTTCCGACGATGCTGATTGATATCGGCTTGTTAGCGTCTGCGGTTTTGTCGTTGGGCCAGTCCACAAACTTGGCAAAGTTATACAAGAATGCCGCTTTCATCTTGTACTCTTCGACAGAGGCTGTTTCAGCTCTTGCCGGCGCACTATGGAGGAACTGCAACATGCAGATCGTCACTATAGCCAGGATGTAAATTTTTGGACGCATATATTCCGACGCCGATATCATATCCTGTCTGTGTTGGATAGGGAGTTATTCGCTGTCGTCGGTTTCATTGTTGTATTGTCTAAGGGCCGGTTTTTGTATATTGCAAGCTGGTTTTCCTGCTTTCAGCAGTCTGTTCGATTTGTCTGGGCGTCTCACTTAAGGTCCAATACAAGTCTATCATTCGAATTATTTCGGTGAATTCGCTATAGTCGCCGGCTTTGAGCATATAGCCTGCCACGCTCAATTTGAAGCTCTCGACGATGTCCCGTTGTTCCTGTGAAGTTGTGAGGACTATGACCGGAATCATACGGAGTTCATCATCCGCCTTTGCCTCTTTGAGGAATTCGATACCGTTCATTTTTGGCATATTCAAATCGAGGAGGATGATACAGGGTCTGCGATTGGTTTCGTTTCTGAGGTAATCGAGCGCTTCTTCGCCGTTTATGACTCTGATCAAATCGTTGGTGACCTTGAGATCGTTCAGGGCTCGTTTGACAGTTATGAAATCTATGTTGTCGTCTTCAACAAGCAGTATTGGTTTGGACTTTTGCATTTTGAGGCTCCTTTTGCTTCATCGGCACGGTAAAGTAAAATGTGCTTCCCTGTCCTGGTTCGGATTCGATCCATATTTTGCCTCCGTTCATTTCCACTATTTTTTTTGTTACTGTAAGTCCGACTCCGGCACTCTCGACTTCGTCTTTCGGGCGGAGCGTCTGGAACATTTGAAATATTCTCTGGCGGTGTTTTTCTTCGATACCCGGTCCGTTGTCCTTGACGCTGAATTTCCAGAAACCGTTTTCTTCGGTGCATCCGATGCTTATTTCGCCTTGCGGTTTGTCCATGTATTTGACTGCGTTGCTCAGGAGGTTTTGGAAGACCTGTATGATTCGGGTCGGCTCGAATTCAATCACAGGCATTTCTTCCTGTGTCTTGACTGTAATATTGTCGGGGGGGGCTACGAGATCAATTGCTTCGGCAAGAACTTCGTTCATCTCGATCGGGAGGCGGTCCTCATTTTGTTGTGCGACTCTCGAATACTTCAGGACGCCTTCGATGAGGTTGTGCATTCTTTCGACGCGTGCGGCGAGCATGTTCAACTGATTTGTGCCTTCTTCGTCGAGTTTGTCGGCGTAGTCTGCGATGAGCCATTCGACGAGGCTCTTTATCCCTCGCAGAGGCGCCTTTAGGTCGTGCGATACGATGTATGCAAAATCCTTCAATTCCTGATTTATACTCTCGATTTCCGCCAGGAGTTGGCTCTGGTTTTTTTCTGTTTGTCCGAGTGCCGAATCCAGGTCGGCATTAGCTTGGTTCGTCATATTAGTTACTCCTCAATTCAACAGATGATTTGTGTTCGTTCACCGGCGTTTTTCCGGGTCTGTCCCGGCGGAATGCGGTATGTTCCCGGCTCAGCTCGGCGCTTTGTGCAATTTGCATTATTCGTTCGCGCCATACGCATTTTTTGTCAGGATTTGCGATTTTTTACTCCCAAACGCACATGATACCGGAACCAGTCTTGCCGCCCCCAAATAGCGCAAGACCGGTCCGGTACCGCTCCGTGCAGGCAATTGATTCACAATAGTCACTCTACTTTGGTCGGTTCTTTTCGGGGGCGATATTCCCAGGTTATTTCCTGTTTTGACGCTCAAAAAACCTTGCTTGCGCGGGGGTATGGATAGGAGATAAGCCGAGATATGACTGTTTTTATCCTAACATATCAGCGGCACATGGTGCATGAGTATTGTGTGTGTGGAGGATAGCGGTGCGGATTGTCCTTGGGGTAATGAGACCGGTTTTGGTCCGCGAAGTTCAGACATACGTGCAAGTGAGGCCTTCGGTTATGGCGTACTTTACCAGGTCGGCGATGCTGGTGAGGCGGACTTTTTTCATGAGCTGGCTTCGGTGCCATTCGATGGTTTTGACGCTGAGATGGAGCTCTTTTGCGATTTGCTTTGTTGACATACCCTCTGCGATCAACTGCAGGACTTCTCTTTCCCTGTTTGTGAGGACAGAATATGCGGAGTTGTCCTGTTCTTTTCGCTGGTGTATGTATCCGTCGACGACTACTCCGGTTATTTCGGAACTGAGGTAGGTGTGATTGTCTGCGACGTTGCGTATTGCGGTTGCCAGTTCTTCAAAGCCGCATCGTTTGGGGACGAAACCCGAAGCCCCTGCTTTGAGGGCTTCACAGACGCAACGCCTGTCCCATTTTTCCGAGAGGATGACTACTCTGACGTCGGGGCAGTCGTGCACAATCTGGCGGGTGGCCTCGATGCCGTTGAGGTTAGGCATGGCTATGTCCATGACGACAACATCGGGTTGTTGTTCGCGTGTGATCTGGACTGCGGCGCGCCCGTCCTGGGCCTGCGCGATAACCTCCATTTCATTTTCGCTGTTCAGGAGTGATGCGATAGCTTCTCGAACGATTTTATGGTCGTCTGCGATTATTATTCTGGTTGTCACGGTAACTTCTCCTGTATATTGACGGTCGCCCTTAAGCGGCGCTGCGATCAGGTGAAGAATCCTTCCAGGAATTTGTAAAAGGTGAACGGATTCCAGTTTCCGACCTTGACTCTGGGCAGATCATATCGATTCATCGGGCCTGCGGCAGTTACGGTTCCGTAGGAGGCGCCGCAGGCCAGAGTGAACCCGGCGTTTTCAAGCATGTGGGCAGTTTCGGCAGTTGAGGAGTTTTCGCTTTCGACGGGATAAGAGAAATATTCGACAGGGTGTCCGACAGTATTTTCGAGGATGCTTTTGTTCGTTTTCAGTTGGTCAATTTGTTGCCATGCGGGCAGTGCAGCGAGGTTGACGCAGTTATGCGTATGTCCGCCGACGGTGATGAATCCTCCTTCTTCGAGTTTCTTAAGCTCGGCGGCGTCCATTGTTCTGTGGGAGTCCGGTTCGAGCGGTTCGCGGTTCAAGCCCTGCCTGATTTGTGTGATGATTTTTTCCTGTACGGCGGGGGTTCTGTTCGAGAGGATCGAGCAGAGCACGTCGAATGCGCGAAACGCATCACGCCTGGTTTCGAGGGGCAAGATGTAGTTTTGATTGTCTATTTCGATTTCCAGTTGTCCCCTTGGGGCTGCCGCAATGAAGATGTCTTCGAGCCGGTCCTGCCAGAAAAGTTCCGGTTTTTCGATTGCGGCAGAGGGGGTAAAAACAGTTGCGAAGATGCCGTATGTTTCGAGGACTTCTTTGGCGATGTAGAGCACGTCGGCATAACCGCCGTCGAATGTTACCGCTACGCTTCTATCTGCAAATGGTCCGGCGGTCTGCAAACGGAGCTTTACCTCGTCCATCGATATTACGTTGAAGTTCTCGGCGAGATACTGCATTTGTCTCTCGAAATTGTGCGGCATTACGGCAAGTTGGAAGGGGTCATGACAGAGTGAATCGACCCTGTGGTATCGGAGAATCAGGCATGTATCGACGCCGATAGGCGCCTGATTTCGGGTCCTGCCGATAGCGCTGCCGTACGGGAAAGAACGCATTTGACTGCTGTTTGCCCCCATAATTGTCTTAATTTGGTCACTTTTAACATCCGAAATGACCTGCGCTGCCGGCAGGGAGTAGAGTCAGATGCCTCGTGACATGCGTTGCGATGCTCTTGAGGCTTCGCAACACCGGTATTCGGCGAATAGCCGAGGAAGAAAGGCCGACGACCTATCCCCCACTATAAGTGCTTTCACTCGATCAGCCCCCAATTAATTCTGAGCCCAAATTCATATGTAATAGGTCGCCGGCCTTATAATTCGCTATTTAATTATATTGGTTTATCGACCATGTTGTCGTGAATTCTCACAAGTCTAATGCCGGAGTTAAGAGGAAAAAAGGCGTGATTTAGACAAGGAATATCCCTGTGCGGTATAGGAATAAGCTTGTTCTTGTTGAGTTTTGGCGGGCGATTACGAGGGGTGAAGTGCCGTTTATCGGGGAATAGATGGGATTTTATCAGACTGAATGTCACCGTAGGCACGGTCCGGCTCAGAAGTCTGCGGATGTGAGGCCTTCCCTTATTGCATACTTGGTCAGTTCGGCGACACTATGTATTCCGAGCGTATTCATGATCTGGCGGCGATTGGCGTCTGCGGTTTTCGGGCTTATATTCAATCGCAATGCGACCTGTTTCGTTGAGAGGCCTTCTGCGATGAGCTGGAGGACCTGTCGTTCCCTTGCGGTAAGCTTGCTCAGGTTGCCCGGTTCACCTGCGGCGAGCTTATGGACGTACTCATCGACCAGGACGTCCGTAATCTGAGGGCTGAGATAGTGCTCACCGGCAATGGCGGCGTTCAATGCCTTTATCAACTCGTCAAAGAGATATGACTTGAGGACATATCCGGATGCTCCGACTTTGAGCATCTCGGTTACGTATCTTTTGTGTGGATACATGGACAGGGCGATCACCTTGATATCGGGGTTTTCCTCCAGTATCTGGCGTGTAGCCTCTACTCCGTTAAGATTCGGCATGCTTATATCCATCACTATGACGTCGGGCCTGAGTTTTTTTGCCAGTTCCACGACTTCCCACCCGTCAGCGGCCTCGCCGATGACTTCCATATCGGTTTTCGCGGTGATCATAGCCTTTAATCCCTGTCTGACCATTCCCTGGTCGTCGGCAATAATGATTCTCATTTTTCTACCTCCCTGTTCTTGCGTTTTGTTATTTCTCCAGAGGCACTGTCAAAGTTATCTTTGCTCCCTTTGCCGGTGCGGATTCGCTTTTCATACTGCCGTCTATGTGTTCGAGTCTCTGGCGGATATTGAAGAGGCCGAAGCCACCCTGTTCTGACACAGAAGCGTCTGCTTTGGCCGGGTCGAAGCCGACGCCGTCATCCTCTACGGTTATGGTTATCCGGTCTTTATGTTTCTTGATATTTACGCGGAGGGTATTTGCGTTGGCATACTTGACGACGTTTACGGCAAGTTCCCTGATTGCCTGAAACAACATGACCTTCAGGTCGGGGGGCATTTCGACCGATTCCGGATTTGCGCGGACCTTACATTTGATGCCGTGTCTCTTCTCTATCCGCTCGAAGAGCCATTGCTCAATTGCGGCTGCGAAGTTCAGCTCATAAAGGGCCGGATTGCTCAATTCGAATGTCAGTGAGTGGGTATTTTCGATTGCCTTGTCTATGGTGCGGCATACGTTTTCGAGCGATACGAAGCTCGAATCTGCCGGCGATTTTCTCAGCATCTGCAGTTCGAGTTTGGCCATTGCCAGTTTCTGGCCTACGTCGTCGTGTATTCCGGCGGCGATTCTGCGCCTTTCCCGCTCCTCGGCCAGGGCGAGTTCGGAAGTGAGAGTTTTGAGTTGTGCCTGGTGGTCGAGGAGTTCTTTCTGAGCCTTCTTGCGTTGCGTAATGTCCTCGAAGATAACGACGAAGAAACCTTTCTTGGGGCTGTATGCGAAGATGTGCAGCCATATAGCCAGGGGCTCAAAATATATCTCGAATTCTTCTTCTTTTCCCGTGAGGGCGACTTTGCCATAGATGTCAAACAATTCGGGGTGGGCCTCTACGATTCCTGGGATTGCTTCTGTGGCTTGCCTGCCGACAACAGCCTTTCTTTTAAATCCGGTCAATCGCTCAAAGGCGTCGTTGACTTCCAGATAGACCCAATCTACGGGCTTATTCTTGGTGTTGACTATGATTCTGCAGTATGCAAAGCCGTGAAGCATACTTTCAAACAGGGAACGGTATCGCATCTCGCTTTGTCGCAAGCGTTTTTCGGATTCTCGCAGAGCGTTTTCGGCTTTTCTTCGGTCTGTGACATCCCGGCCTGAGCCGAGTGTTCCGGTGATATTTCCGTTTTCATCCTTGAGGACGGAATTGTGCCATGCGATGAGTTTTTCGTCTCCGTTCTTGGTGATGATTGGATTCTCGAAATACTCGACGTGCTTTATTTCTCCGGCCATCAGCCGGCTGAAGACATCGCCGACTGTCTTTCTCTGTGATTCGGGCAGGAAGTTCTCGAACCAGTTCTTGCCGAGGATCTCATCTTCGTCGAAACCGAGGATTTCGCAGCCTTTTTTATTGATGAGTTTGATTTTGCCGTCCTTGTCGAGCACTATCATCATCACGCCGGCGACATCGAGATATTTCTGTGCGGTATTTTTCTCATCTATGAGGGCCTTTTCGATCCTCTTTTTACCGGTGATGTCGTACACTATTCCGGCCATTCTGACGGGTTTGCCTTGGGAATCGAGTATGGGACGGCCTTTGGCGGCGATCCAGTGTGTGGTTCCGTCGGGCCAGATGACACGATATTCGCAGGAGTAATCGGTTCGGTTGCGGATGGATGTTTCGATGGCGTCCTTGATTCGCGGCAAGTCTTCGGGATGTATTGGTTTCTCGAAGGTCTCGAATCGTGCGTCAAAATCGGTATCTTTCAGGCCGAAGAGTTTGGCGTGCCTGCCGCCCCAGACTATATTTCCGGTGACGAGGTCCCAGTCCCAGGTTCCGATACCGGCGGAATCGACGACCATCTGGAGGCGCTGCTCGCTGCGTTCGACAGTAAGATCATTTCGTTTTCGCACGAGGACTTCCATGAAAGAGACGGACAGGGTTTCAATGTCTTTCCGGGTCCGCTCATCGTATCCTGAAGGTTTGTTTGCCAGGCCTATCATACCGAAGGTTCTGTCGCCGTATTTGAGGGGAACGCCGAGAAAGGAAGCGATTTTGGGATGGCCTTTCGGCGGCTCGACCCAGTCGGGCTCGAACTGAGGATCGTTGAATATAATCGAGCGTTCTTCTTTCATGACTCTGGCTCGTATTCCGCGGATATCGAGGCCCTTGAGAATCTTTGCTTTTTCCGCATCGGGCATTTTACAGGCCCGCCAGCCCATTCTGCTGACGGCGATAATGTCGAAATGCCCGGTGTCGTCCGCTTCTATGATGAAACCGAACTCGCTGCCGCTCAATTCCTCTGCGACTGCCAGACACGTTTGAGCCACCTCGGCTTCTGTTTTGCAGGTGAGGCTCTCTGCGAGTATATGGTTGATTGAGTTGAGGACGGCGGTCTGTCTGACCAGATTGGCTTTTGCTTTCTTTTGCTCGGTGATATCCTCAACGGTTCCTTCATAGTACAGGGTTTTGCCGTCGTTGTCGCGGACCAGTTTTGCGCTTTCGCGGACGTGAAGGATGCTGCCGTCATGTCTGGTCCAGGCTGATTCCAGCCCCATCACCTGGCCCCGGGATTCGATTTGCTTTTTGAAGTCCGCACGTGAATATTCAGGCTCGAAGCCTTCGGCTTCGAGATTTCGCTCTGCAAGCTCCTCGAAGGAGTCGTATCCGAGCATATTCAGCAGGGCGGGATTCGCAATGAGGATTCTTCCGTCAGGCGTAGTTTTGTAGAGGCCGACGAAGGCATTATCGAAGATATTCCTGAAGTGTTCTTCGGATTCTCGCAGTGCGGCTTCGCTTCTTTTTCTTTCCGTGATGTCTCTTATGATATGGACGGCTCCGGCTAACTCGCCGTTTTGGTCGAGAATCGGATCAACCGAGATCACCGCCCACGCATCTTTGTCCGGCAGATAGAGTTCGGTTTTGCAGCGTTTTTTGGTGTTGTCAGCTTTTTTGAGAGGGCAATGATCGGGCGGCCCCTGCGCGTTGTGTATGACCTGGCAGCATCTGTTGCCTATTATCTGATCGAGGGGTTTGCCGGTGAATGCGGCGGTGGCGGCGTTTGCCTGGATGATATTGAAGCGGCGGTCGAGCAGCATGACGGGGTCCTGGATGGCGTCGAATGTGGTTTCCCACTCGCTCCATGCTCTGTCGAGCTCGCTGTCAACATTCCTTTTGCGACTTTTGCTTTTGGTGGAAGGCTCCAGCCTTGCCTTGTGTGCCGGCGGGAACCGAATATCCTCTATTCTGTTCTCTGCGCCCGTTGTTTTCTCAGGCATATAGCCATCCTCCGAGCATATTATACCCTCAAGCCCTGCTCACAGCGGTCGAGCCGCCAGCCGATACAGGCCAATCCCGTTTAACGGGACTGGCTTATCAATATTCCTGATATTTTGTAACTTATGGGGGTTGGGCAAGCAAGGAAAATCCTTACGGACAGGGGTTTCTTGGCCGAGAGGGGCGAATCCCGGCGTTATTTATGAAAGGTGAGAGTAATTGTTTCTGCAGATACATCATTTTGCCGAGCAGAACCAAGGCTTTTTGACGCGCGATACCCGAGATGTTCTGGGTATCCGGTGTGTCCAAGTAGCCGACAGTTAGAGTAAGAAGCGTGTCTATAATTACGCAATATATATGGGGGTTTGAAGGCCGCTGCGGTTATTGCGGCGGCTGGTTCGCCCGTTTCGGCTTATGATTGAAACGAGATGTAAAATCCTGCTCGTCGAGGACGACGAACTGGACCAGATGGCGTTCAAGCGGTTTGTAGAACAGTCTTCTCTGCCGTACGATTGTACTATCGCAGGTTCTTTCAAGGAGGCTCAAAGCATCCTCGCAGATCGACGTTTCGACATCGTGGTCTCGGACTACATGCTCGGGGACGGCACTGCATTTGACGTCCTGGAATTGGCGGGCAGCACGCCCGTTGTTCTCGTAACGGGGGCCGGCGACCAGGATGTTGCAGTCAAGGCATGGAAGGAAGGGGCTTACGATTATCTGGTTAAGGATCCGGATCGAAACTACCTCAAGACCCTTCCGATAACCGTCGAGAACGCGATTCGCCACAGCAAGACGGAGGAGCAGGTGCGTCTTCTTTCCGGCGCGGTTATGAGCACCGACGACAGCGTCTATATTACGGATATGGACGGGAAGATCATTTTCGTGAACAGCGCTTTCTGCGAGACCTACGGTTATACGGAAGAAGAGATAATCGGTCAGGACAGTGAGCTGCTTTGGATGGGTACGGGCCAGAGTGATAATTTAGAGAATACCTTTCAGTCCGGGCGTGCAAGCAGCAGTTGGGGGACGGGCTTCTATCATAAGCGCAAGGATCAGAGCGTATTCCCGGTGTCGCTTTCGCGGTCCGGCATTAAGGATTCGAAGGGCAACGAAGTCGCGGCTGTCGGGATAGCCCG
This sequence comes from Sedimentisphaerales bacterium, assembly GCA_016932835.1. Taxonomy (GTDB): domain Bacteria; phylum Planctomycetota; class Phycisphaerae; order Sedimentisphaerales; family Anaerobacaceae; genus JAFGCD01. The sequence continues at coordinate 3,957 of JAFGCD010000072.1, read as the reverse complement.
CGATGTTTCGGAACTGATTTTCGTGGAGAATGAACTGAGAACTGCAAATAAGGAACTGGATGAGCGGTGTCGTCGGAGCAGAGAGTTGTCTGTCATGGCCTTGGAATCGCTTCGCAGACTACTGGTAGAGCAGCAGATCGACCGGGCCAGGAGGGTTGTGGAAGATTTCTTCACTGTCGCGCAGATCGATGCCGGCGAGATTAATTTGGCGTTGAGCGAATTCGACTTTGTCCTTGCGGTTCGCCGGGCAGTCGATTCGTTGTCTTCTTTTACTGCCGAGAGAGGGGTTGCCTTGATGAGTTGTCTGCCTGATGAGGAATTGCAAATCAGCGCCGATTATAGGCGAATAGACAGGACTCTGAGACATCTGACCAAGCTGGCCGTTCTGACAGCCCGGTCGGACAGCCATATCACGATTGGGGTGGAGAATACGAACAGCCAGATCGTTGTTCGTATAGAAAGCGATGATGTGGTTATCGACAGCGGCCAGATGGAAAGTGTCTTCGAACGGTCCGAGTGGACGCTGGAGCGAATCACCCATGAGCAGAATGAGCTGACGCTGGGGCTGCCGATCGCCAAAGAGATGATTGAAATGCACGGCGGCTGCCTGTGGGTCGAGAGCGGAGATGGTACGGGCAATGCGATGTGCTTTACTTTGCCGAAATCTCGTCTGCGTCAGGAGAGCCTGATTGGCTCGATCTCGTCCGGCCAAGGGTGATTCCGCGGGCGTTCGGGTTCCCTCCACAGCAACTCTTCGGGGGGTAATGTGTCTTCATTCCGCGATTAAGTGATTTTCTGATAGCCGTAACATTGGGCCATTGTCTTGTAGGGCCTGCCTATCCGGCCGATATAGCGGAATGTCCTGCTATTCGCGGTTGCTGTCGGCAACAGGGCGATTAGTTCGACGAATAATGGAATAATCAATTGCCCAGAAGCTGCTTGCCGTGGTCCTGTCAATCTGCTATATTCCCCCGATGCAGAAAAATGCAATCTTCAACGTAGGAGACGATCATGAATAGACCCAGGGAACCTTTCTTGTTGTTTATTCCGGCAGTGACGGTATTCATTTCGAGTTTTTGCATAATGGTACTGGAATTGGTGGCGGCTCGCCTTATCGCCAGGCATTTGGGCTCGTCTCTATATACGTGGACTGCGGTGATAGGCGTAGTTCTCCTGGGTATTACCGTCGGCAATTACCTTGGTGGGCGCATCGCAGATAGATACGATGCCCGGAAGTCACTGTCGGTTCTTTTCGGGTTGTGTTCGGGGGCATGTGTTCTGACGGTAATCCTGAATAATGTTGCGGGCGAGTGGTTGTGGTTATGGCAATTCAGTTGGCCTGTTCGAGTTTTTGGGCATGTTTCTTTGGTATTTCTGCTTCCTTCGACCCTGCTGGGAACGATAAGCCCGCTGGTAGCAAAGATGGCTCTCGATCGCGGCCTGCCGACAGGAAGGACAGTCGGAGGCATATACGCCTGGGGTGCTGCCGGCAGTATCGCAGGGACGTTTGCGACGGGGTACTACCTGATCATGGTGATGGGGACAATCGCTATTGTCTGGGCGGTGGGCGGGATTCTTCTTGTGATGGCGATTCTTTACCGGATTCGTTTCTGGCCTCTGCACTTATGGATGCTGCTGTTCGTGTTTGTCACGATTGTCGGGGTTTCGCCGGCGGCGTGGTGCCGAACGGTTGGCGGGGCCTTGAGGCTTCGTGAAGAGTTTGACCCAAAAGTTGTTTACCGGGCGGAAAGTCAGTACTGCCTTATAACCGTGAAGCAGTTGTCCGAACGTCCGGATCGCCGTGTATTCATACAGGACAAGTTCCGGGACAGCGATGTTGTCATGGGGGACATCGACAATCTGCAGTATTTTTACACTTCTACGTTCGCGGCCATTACGAAAGGATTGAGCGAGGATCGCAAGACGCTGAGCATTTTCAGCATAGGCGGCGGGGGGTATGTTTTTCCTCGTTATGTTGAGCGTCATTGGCCTGGTAGCCGTATCGATGTAGCGGAGATTGACCCCGGTGTTACAGAGGCGGCAATGGAGGCGTTCGGCTTGAGCAGGGATACCACCATTAACACAATTCACCTGGATGCTCGTAATTACCTGGACCAGTTGCTTGAAGATCGTCGCAAAGGTCGTTCTAAGGTGGAATATGACTTCATTTACGAAGACGCATTCAGCGATTTCGCTGTGCCCTATCAGCTTGCCACGAAGGAGTTCAACGAGAAGGTTTTCAAGGTTCTCAGCGACACGGGTGTCTATATTGTTAACATGATCGATATTTATGACAGCAGCAAGTTTCTTGGAGCCTATGTCAACACTCTTGAAAAGACATTTCCTTTTGTTTACGTGGTATCACAGCGTGGGCCCACTTCCATACGCCTTACTTTTTCAATCGTCGGCTCCAAGGAGCCTCTTGATGTTCCGGGTCTTTTTGCGGCTTACGGCCACGATCTGAAAGACTGGCATCTGTCTTCATCGGAGATAGCAGTTGCAAAGAAGAGGGCGGGCAATATTGTTCTGACCGACGATTATGTTCCCGTCGAGAACATGCTTGCTCCTGTTGTTCGTCAGAGTGCAGGCGAGACATTAGGTTGGAAGTACATGGATCGAGCGGAAGACTTTGCGAGACAATCTCGTTTCAAGGAAAGTATCAAGCAGTACAAGATGGCTGCCCGGGCCAATCCTCAACTTACTGTAATGGCGTTCAATCAGATAGGCCTTACTTACGCTCAACAAGGCGATCTTGCCAGCAGTATCGGCGCTTTTCGGACGGCTGTTGATTATGAAGAGCACACTGCCGAGAAGCTCGATATTGCGAGCATTCACATGAATCTTGGGATCGCGCTTCAGAAGCTTGACCGGCAAGAGGAAGCCCGCGTTCATTTTTTGGCTGCGGCGGCGGGTTTTCGCGATGAATTGAAGCAGTTTCCAGATTCAGCGGAGCTTCATACGCGTTTGGGGGATACCCTTGCATCCCTTGGGGACTTCAAAGGAGCGACGGAGCCGTTTCGCCGTGCGGTTGAGCTTGAACCTCGCGTTCTGGTGAATTACTACAACCTGGGACGAGTTCTGGAGTTTCAGGGTTTGTATGAGCAGGCGATTGTGGTTGCGGAGAAGGGGGTTGTGTATTTTCAAAAGGCGGGACAGGCGGAACCTGCCTCACAGTTGCGTTCGTACCTGAGTTATCTCAAATCTCAGGGTGCTCAGCAGAAGAAATAGGGTTCTCATTGCGTTGGCTTGGGGACCTTCTCGAAGGTTGCGTTGTACTGAATTCCGAAGTTCGGGTCTTCCCTCATCTTGAAGTCCGGATTCTCGGGCGTGCTGGCGATGTAGTCGGGAAAACTCGTCCAGACAGTATCCCATGTCATTCCGTCTTCTGATATCTGTCCGAGGAAGACATCCCTGTTCTTGCCTTCAAGGAGATTATCTCCGACTACAATGCTTAAATGGTTCAGAGAGAGATTCGCCGTCAATTCTCTTGTGGCAGGGGTGTAATAGACGGACCATTCACCTGGCGTAAACACTCCCTTGCCTCCTTTTATCATGGGTACTTCGGTTACCTCTCCCGGTTTGATCCTGACCCTTCCCAGGCTGATCACTACAGAGGAGACCGTTCCGTCGGGTTCAAAGTTAAACTCCCATCCGTACTGTTCGCATTTCCAGACGCCAACGAGAAAATCGGGGAATTCTCCTCCTTCGCTGACGACGACTTTCAAGGCTTTCGGGTCCCCGGCAATATTGGGGCGGCATCCAGTTGAGCAGACGATGACGCTTATTAGCATTACAATAATAAGTTTTTGCATAATGCAATCCACCTCTATAAGCACGAGTAACAAGATGAACTACCTGGATTCTACGTGTATAGGCGCTATTTTGCAAGGTAAAAACGAAAAAAGAGGCAGGCCCTGCAGAACCTGCCTCTTGATTAACACAAAACCTAACTGTCTG
>JAFGCD010000071.1 GCA_016932835.1 Sedimentisphaerales bacterium | reverse complement strand
GTCTTCGAGGACTTCCCAAACTTCGTGATAGCAAACACTTAAAGCAATAACTATTGAAAATTGGAGTAGATTTTTATCATAGGAGCAGATAATGAAATTTGAAAGTCAGTTACTAAAAGGCGTCGCACCGGTGGTTGTCCTGGAAATTCTCTCAGCCGGACGCATGTACGGCTACGAGCTTACCCAGGCAATAGAGCAGCGAAGCGGCGAAATACTAACCCTCGGCAAGGGAACCCTTTATCCGCTGCTATACAACCTCGAAGCAAAAAAGCTCATAGAAGGCCGGTGGCAGGCCGCCAAGACAGGCCGAAAGAGACGATACTACTCGATTACAAGCAAAGGTAAAGACGAACTGGCCAGGCAAAAAGCCCAGCTAAAGGAGCTTACAACAGGCCTGAATCTCGTCCTCGGAGGCGCACTGTCGCTTGCCTGAAACAAGTATAGCCCCCGCCACGGCTGTCAAGCCGACAATACTCTTGTTTGCGAGGTAGAAATATGGAAAAGCAGAATAAATCCGACGACACGCAGAATCTTCCACCCTCCGCAACCATCTTCATCGAGCGCGTCGTAAAAAAAATGAGATACCGCAGAAGCATCAGGCGGGATGTCAGGGCCGAACTCACCGCTCATTTCCAGGATGGCCTTAAGGAATGCTCCGACAACAACCAAAGAGAGCAAGCCGCCATCGACATGATCGCCGATTTTGGCGACATAAAGCTCCTGGCCCTTCTGCTGCGCCGAGCCAAAAGACGATGCCGCCCGCTCTGGAGAACCGCCGTCGCAAGGACCTTCCAGACCATAGGGATCCTCTTGCTGTTCCTAATTCTATACGCAATCTGGTTCTCCGCAGGAAGCCCCACAATCGAAATCGACTACACAGCAATCCTCAACAACATGAACCATCCGCAGTTACTTGAAGAAGACAACGCATGGCCATACTACCAAAAGGCAATCGACCTTTTCGTCAAACCCCACAGCGACGAACTGACCGTCTTTGCCTACGGGCACGCCAAAGAAACAAACTACCGCTCCGCAGACCTGACGGACGAACAACTCGAAGGCATACAAAAATGGATAAGCAATAACGAAGACGCCTGGAATCAATTCAAACAGGCAAGTGCAAAGTCATACTGCTACAGGCAGTACATGTACGACCCGAACACCGACCAGAAGTGGCTGCTTTCGATCCTGCTCCCGCATCTCGGCGACCTGAGAGATATCGCAAAACTCGGAATCTGGCGATCGCGCATCGACGCCGAAAACCGCCAACTCGGCAAAGCCCTCGAAAACTGCCTCACCGTCGCAGCAGTCGGTCCCCACTGGCAGAACAAGGGAATACTCATCGAACAGTTGGTCGGCCTGAGTATAAACAGGCTCGCTGCCGAGCAGATCATGCAGATCCTTCAGGAACCGAATGTCCCCATCGACCTCTTGGAGGCAACCCAACGAAAACTCGAACGAATATACCCCGCAGGATACCCGCTAACCAACATCGAGGGCGAAAGGCTAATGTTCCTCGACACTGTCCAGCACCTATTCACAAAAGGAGGAATCGGAGGAGGTCACCTGATACCGGGAAAATGGGTTTCTTTCTCCGACACCTATTTGGACTCGATTGAAGGGCAGGATAAAACCGTTATGATGCCGTTCTTTGCCGCACAAAGCATGATACACGCACGAAGAGACGAAACCCTCGCAATTGCAAACAAAACATACGACCAGCAGGCCAAATGGACCCGAATGACGCCGTACGCGAGACATAAGGCAAAAACCCCCTCTATCGACGAAGTGATTCTATCGCATTCGAGACACAGGTTCTTCTTGCTCTACGATCTGATGCCTGCATTCGGCCGTGCAGCCGAGCTTGCCTACCAGGGAAAAGCCACACACCAGGCCACAATCGCCATCCTCGCACTGAAACGCTGGAAAATCCAAAAGAATCGATACCCCGGCACCCTCGATGAACTTGTCTCGGCCGGACTCCTCCAAAACCTCCCAATGGACCCCTACAGTGACAAGCCGCTCGTTTACAAAACAACCGCAGACGGTTTCCTGCTCTACAGCGTAGGGCCGAATTTCGAGGATGACGGCGGACAGCAGGGCAAGACGGAAAAAGGTATATTCAAAAACTGGCGGAAAAACGGCGATACCGTATTCTGGCCGATACCACAAAGTAACGAATAAAGGGCGGATGATGCCTCGAAATCAGCTCCCGAACTGCTCAAGCCCCGAGCAAACAATCGCTTCGCAGTTCTTTGCCGATTTTCTCCGAATTTCCCGAAAAAATCACATTTTTCCACGTAACATTTGACCTTTCGTATGCATCATAATATAGTAAGCCGCTGATGGTGCACATACTAAACAGAAGGATGGGTAAGGTGTGTGAACAACAAACATTAGGCCTGTTGGAAGATAGGGCCTTTCGGCAGAGTCGCCGAAGGCCCCGCAAGGCCTTCACGGTCATAGAACTCCTCGTGGTCGTGACTGTTATTGCCCTGCTGATGCTGATTCTGGTCCCCACCCTGCTCCGTGTCAGGAAACAGGCTGCAGCGGTAGTTTGTCAGTCGAATCTCAGGCAGTGGGCCCTGATCTACACCGCCTATACCGACGACTACGACGGCAGATTCTGGCGAACCTACGACCCGACCACCAAAAATCCAGCATGGTGGGTCGAAGTCCTGAGTCCGTACTGCAAAAACGCCATAGACCTGCTGATATGCCCCCTCGCCGCTGCGCCGAAACCCCTCGATACCCGGCCAGACGAATATGGAGACAGCGGAGACGCATTCTCGGCTTGGCGCCTGTCGAGCACTATAGTATCCGGTGACAAGGCGCTGCTCACCGGCAGCTACGGCCACAACCACTTCGTTATGGACAACTCGCCCGACCCCGCCTGCCCGAGTCACCCTACGCCGGAAGCCCTCTACTGGAAATCACGCCCATCGGCTTGCCAGGCAATGATACCCGTGCTCACCGACGCCGCCTGGGTGGAAACCGCAAATATAGACCCGAATCGGCCGCCGTCCGGAAGTGAGGCCTTCAGTCAGCTATCCGAAAATACCTTCGATGCCTGTATCAACCGGCACGATGGTTACGTCAACGGCCTCTTCATGGATTCACACATCCGCAAGATAGGACTCAAAGAACTCTGGACCTTGAAATGGCACCAGCAGTTCGACACCGCAGGCCGATGGACAACTGCAGGAGGAGTCAAGCCGGAAAACTGGCCCAAGTGGATGAGAAACCTCCCTGACTATTGAACTGCCGGTTATCTGCCTGCACAGCCTCGCTACCATTCCCCCAACGGTTAACAAGCCCGCTCGCTAATATCGCCGCCTGGACTATAGGCCCTTAGGTCTCGAGGGAATCCCTTGATATTCCGCCCGGCGCCTCATATCATAGCCGGAACGGCAGCTTCTGTCCCGACGCCGTACAAAGCAACGCCGGCAGGGGCGATGTCCTTGCTGAAAACACAATATTTAAGGAGATACTTATGAATTCCGGACGCTGTCCAATACACTGCGGCAAACATCACAAGTACACTCGCCGGAATTTTATTCGCCAATCAGCCGGGCTGCTCGCCGCACCGGCACTGCTGGCGGGATGCTCATCGTCCGCAAGAGGACCGATGAAAACACAAAAGCCGATCCTCGCAGCCGGACCGGCCTCCAAATACAAATCAAAGATTAAAGCGGCATTTGTCAGAAGGAAAGAGGACTACGGAATGCTCTGGCCAGGAGCGGTCTATGACGGCCACGCAGCACGCAAAATGTACACCGAGAAAATGACCTGCACAGCAAAGCAGCTCGGCATCGAATTCGACCTCCGCAGCGACCCAATATTCAGCCTCGCCGAAGCGCAAAACTGGATCGCAACCGCAGAAGAAGAAAAGGTCGATGGCTTGTTTCTCGTAGTCCTCGACCGGCAAAAGCACGCCTGGCCAACCGCACAAAAAGTCGCCGCAAGCAGTATCCCCTCGATAATATACTCCCCCCTCGGAACATCGTTTACCACGAACACCGTCCACCTCGCAGAGACCCCGGGCTGCCTCGTATATTCTACAAACAATTTCTCCCAGGCTGCCTTCGGCATGAAGATGATCGACGCCGCAGCAAAAATGCGACGGACACGATGTGTGGTAATAAAAGGCGCCAAACGCTACGACGCCCCCCTCGCCGACCTCGGAATCACCCTCCGCCATGTCCCCGCGACTACCTTCATCGAACAATACAACAATACGCCGGAAACCCCTGAGATCCTCGCAATGGCTGATGATTACATCCGCAGGGCGCGCCGGCAGACAGGCGCCGCCCGCAGCGATGTCATAAACGGCGTCAAAAGCTACTACGTCGCAGGAAAAATCCTCGAAGCCGAGCAGGCAGACGCAATTACTATGGACTGCCTCGGAGCACTCGGCGGAATCGACGTCTCCCTGCCTTGCATCGCATGGTCACGAATGAACGACGACGGCATCCCCGCTGTATGTGAAGCCGACTACGGAGCCGTCGCTGCACAAATCATTACACAGTATCTGTTCGACAAACCCGGATTCCAGCAGGACCCCGTCGCCGACACCGCAGACGATACTATAATAGGCGCGCACTGCTCCCGCCCGACAGCGCTTAACGGCTTCGCAACAAAACCCGAACCCTTCGACCTCATGCACCACCATGGCGCCAGAGACGCCGTCCCAAGAACTATCTGGAAAGTCGGACAGCGCATAACCAGCTTCGATGTCTTCCCGGGCGGCGACCCGGCCTTCGGTGCAACCGCCTCTAAGGAAAAAAGGTCCTCCGTAATAATCTCAGCAGGCACGGTCGTAGAAAATATCGATGTCCCGCCCTCGGGAGGATGCGTCGTCTCAGTCAAGGTAAAATTCGACGGCAGCCAGGAGATCCTCACCTTCCCGGGCTTCCACCAGATATTCTTCTACGGAAACCACAAAGACCAGCTTCGCGATTTCTGCCAACTCTGCAATCTCGAAGCAAGGGTTGTCTGACCGAAAAGAACCCGCTTGGCCGGGCCTTTCACACAGAGGCAAACGCAACCGGTATTATCCGCCCCGGCCGGTCTGACGCCTGTTTCACCCGATGCGAACCTGCTTCTTCTCGGCCTTGTCCGCGTAGTCAGGATTGGGTATCGGAATCTTGGCCTTCGTGTGCCGCAGCCAGATACCCAGCCGTTCCTCAAGCTCTTTGACCTTGTCACGCCTGGAATCGGCAAGATTGCTCTGCTCGTAAGGATCGTCCTCAAGATTGAAAAGCTCATGCTTCTTATCGCCCGCATATCGCTTAATCAGTTTCCACCGCCCGCGACGAATAATGCTGTACGGAACCTCATGGCTGTACCTGTAGTGCGGAAAATGCCAGAAAAGCTCTTGCCGGCGCAATGTCCCCGACTGCCTCAGCAGCGGCATGATACTCACGCCGTCAACAACACGCCCCGCAGGCAGTCGAACCCCAATCGCCTCGCATATGGTCGGCATTATGTCGATCGTTATGACAGGCTCGCTGCAAACGCTCCCCGCTGTCACCACACCAGGCCAACGCACTATCCACGGCTCGCGGATGCCGCCCTCGTAGGGATACCCCTTCCCTGCCCGCAGCGGCGAATTATCCGTAAACGCCGACTCGCCGCCGTTATCGGAGGTGAATATCACAATCGTATCGTCGCGAATACCCAATTCGTCGATCTTGGCCATTATAGTCCCCACCGCATCGTCAACACTCTCGACCATCGCCGCATACTGCGCCGAGCTGCTCAGGCCCGCAGGCAGACCCTTCGCTTCGTACTTCGCGATTACATCGACCTTCGCCTGAATCGGACTGTGAACCGCGTAATGAGCCATATACAAAAAGAAGCCCTTGCCCTGGCTGACCGCGTTCTCGATGAAACCGGCAGCCTCATCGGCCTCGCGGTCGGTCAGGTACTCCCCCGTCGAGCGGTTCGGCAGCGTCGCAATACTGTACGGATCGAAATATCCCGGCGGCTGCCCGGCGCTCGTCCCGCCGATATTGTAATCGAAGCCCTGCACCGTCGGATAAAAACTCGATCCGCCCAAATGCCATTTGCCAACGTGGCACGTTGCATAGCCCAAAGGCCGCACAACCTCGGCAATCGTAACATCCTCAGGCTCAAGAAAGACATGATTCTTCGGGCATAGAACCTCTTTGCCGGCATCCCCTTCGTACCCTTCCGGATTCACGGTCGCCTCGCTCGGCCGGATCCAGTCCGTTATCCCGATCCTCGCCGGGTACCTGCCCGTCATAACCGACGCCCGAGTCGGAGAGCACACCGCGCACGCCGCATAAGCATTGGTAAACCGCATCCCCTCAGAAGCCAGACTGTCGATATTCGGCGTCTCAAAATAGTGATTGTCCGTATTGCACACAACATCCGACCAGCCCATATCGTCCACAAGAATCAGCACAACATTGGGCTTGCTCGCCGCCCCGCCGCCGCCCCTTGCCGCAATACCCCCAACCCCAGCCGATACCACCGTAGCCCCCAATAACTTCAGAAATTCACGACGCCTAATCTGCATGACATACCCCCTTTAACGTCTCGCCCCGCTCAGCCAGTACTTCGCGCACCGTTCGATGTCACTGAAATCAACCTTCCCGTCACGATTAAAATCCCCCGCAAGATCGTCCCCGTAAGCAAGCCAGTCCAACGCCGCTCGCCCCAAATCATGCCAATCCACCCCGCTGCCCCAGCCAAGCTCGCAATCGCTCCGACCCGGAAACCTGTCCCCGAAAACGTTTGTATTCCGCGGATTAAGGTGACGCATAGGCCAGTCGCTGTTTTCCAAATATGCCGCTGTCGGAAGATCCCAAACATATACAACCCCCGTCATCGTCGCCGCTATAAGCTCGAACAACCCGTCACCGTCAACGTCCCCCACGCTCACTCCGGAAGTAGAAGGGAAGCTCATCTTCTTCGGAAACCCCTCAACCGGCTCGCCGCCGCCGGTATATCCGTGCACCGACCCGTCAAAAGCCGTAAAACAGATATCCTGCACCCCGTCGCCGTCAAGATCAACTATGGCCACAGGCCCCTTAGGCCATTGATCCAAATCTATCGGCCAGCCCGCCAAAGACGACCCGTTCAACTCTGTCACATATAGCCGGAAAAGACCCTCGACCGGGCGATAATTCGCTCCGACAATCACCTCAACCTCGCCGTCTCCGTCGATATCGCCTAAATTGTAGCTGAATATCTGCGTGTCGTAATGCCCGATTGCTATCGGAAATCCCCCAGCCTGACGACCGTCGTGATGGTAGCAGTTTATATAGCTTTGGTATCCCGTCGTCCCGACAACTACCTCTAAGTCGCCGTCACCGTCGATATCCGCAAGGAACGGAGGAGCCGAAACAGATTCGATGTTAAGGTTGCGAAGGACGACCGGATACCCGCTCTTCTCCAAACCTGCCCCGTCAAGAACGTGCAGCCGAATCTGTGTGTACCCAACACGAGAAACCGCCGCAAGCTCCTTCGACCCGTCACCGTCGATGTCTCCGTAGGAAAGACTGTGAACGCTCTCCGTAACATCTGCAAAATCCCGCGTGAAAAGCCGCACCCCGGAAGCATTGAACGCCGATATCCGGTAGTAGTCCGAAGTGTTCCCTTTCGTATGCGCAGCAACCGCCTCGAGACGACCGTCCCCGTCCAGATCCGCCAGAACAAAAGGCATCTCGTGAGCATTCGACGGCTTCTCAATCGCCTGCTGCGGAAATACCCCCACATTCGAACCGTCAAGGTTCCTGCCGTTGAAGCACCACACCGTAAAAGGACTCCCGTAATAGTCGGGCCAATAATCACGCAGTGTCCACAAAACCTCTACGTCTCCGTCGCCTTCCATATCCGCCACGGCTGGACCTGGAAACGGAGCATTCGTCGCGAACGCAGGCTTCTCCAACTGAACCGTCGGCCAACCAGCAAGTATCGAACCGTCTCCGCGTATGCCGAATGTGTGACCGATACTGCTCAGGAATATCTCTTCCGCCCCGTCGCCGTCGGTGTCCGCAGGCGTCGAATTGAAAGACGCACCTAATATGAAGCCGCCGAATCGAAAAATGTCACCGCCAAGCCGCACAGGCCAGCCCGGATGAAGGTCCTGCTCCGCCCAAAGCGTCATGTGCTCCACCGCCGTCTTATCCCCATCCCCCACCCGCAGCCGTATATGATACCCACCTTGCTTGTCGGACAAATCCATAATGCCCAGCACCCCATCGCTCACCGAACCACCTTCGCTGATCGTACTCCATGTCTCAGGATAGTACCCCTCGCCGAATTCCAGCACATACCAGTCACCATCCGTAACGCCGACCACGGAAAGGTTCGCGTACGTCGCCAAAGGTTCCGAATCGTCCGCAGGCGAATATATCCCCGCATTAACGCCCGATACATCCCCAACCCCATCCAGCACCGAACACGCATCCAAGATCCCGCCGCCGATATACTGCCCCATCCGATCCGCCGCCCCCGCCGATACTTCCAGGGCCCGTCGCACCGCCGTTTCCGAAAGCCCAGGATGTTCTTCCAGCAGCAGAGCGCAAGCACCCGAAACGAAAGGACACGCCATTGAAGTCCCGTTCGAGCGATAGTACTTCGCACCCGAATCCCCCGACGGAACGAAATGAAGCCCGTCGCCGTACATATCCGTCCCCGCCGCCCGTAATGACAGAATATCTACACCGGGAGCGCTCAACCCTACTGCCGACCCGAAATTCGAAAACGAAGCCTTCACCAGCCCGATATCGATAGCCCCCACGGTCACCACCCCGCGAATATTCGCCGGAGACCACAACGCCGCATTCAAATTATCGTTCCCCGCCGCCACGACTACTACCCCGTTCCGGCTGCGAGCATAATCCACGGCATTGCGGATCAAATCGCTCTTGCCGCCACCGCCCCACGAATTGCTCAGGACTGCCGCCCCGTTGTTAGCCGCATACATCAACCCGTTCGCAAGCTGGCTCGCCGTGCCCGTCCCGCTGCTGTTCAATGACTTGATTATCATGATCTTCGCACGAGGCGCCGTCCCGATAATCCCCTTGCCGTTGTCACCGACACCGGCGATGATCCCTGCACAGTGACTGCCATGACCGTGGTCGTCGATTGGATCATTGTCCCAATTGATGAAATCCCACCCGCGAAGATCGTCGATATACCCGTTGCCGTCGTCATCTTTGCCGTTGAAGTCGCTGTCGTCAACAAAGTCGTTCCCGTTAAGGTCCTCGCCGGGATTCACCCAGATATTGTACTGCTCCCCCGGGTCCAGCTGCCCGTTGCCGTTCGAATCGCGATAAAGGTCCTCGTGCCGATAGTCCACCCCCGTATCTATCACCGCAACCACTATCCCTTCGCCATCGACCCACCCCCAGGCGCCCTCCGCATTGACCTCATGCAAGCCCCACATATCCGCATAAGCCTGCCCCCACGTACCCGTCGAACTGTAGTATGGATCGTCAGGCGCAATCTGGCACCCATAATAGTAATCCGGCTCCGCCCATTTCACCCGACCGTCCCGACGAAGACTCGCGCAAACCTCCAGAACGTCCTCGCCATCCTGAAGGCTTCCAATATAAATGTGATCACGAGTCCCACGCTTGCCTCCAATCCCAAAACGCGCCGTCCCCTTGAACCTATGCGACCTCCCGACAGCATCCAGAGCTTCCGACGCCCGAACCTCGCTTCCGTCGCTGGAATACTCGACCTCTGCAAGGGCGAAAATCACCCGATCACCAACGTACAAACCGCCGCCTCCCTCACCAGAAACTCCGCACGCCGGATTCAGAGTCGCTCCCCGGCAAATCGCAAACTGCAGTACTGCCAATGCCAACGCGACTTTTGTCGTCATCGATTTGTCCATAGGACCGCCGCCTCATCTTCTAATGATGCAACCGCTCTCGTATTTCGCCCGAGCGGCCTGCGATCTCGCAATCACCATCGCCGCAAAAACGCGACAACAAAACCCGAAAACGAAACCTCAACCACTCTTTAATTATAGCAGCCACACCCCCCGATTGTCAATATGTCCCCGCAACAACAGTCCCCCCTTGCCGCCCCCAATAACTTCAGAAACTCACGACGCCTCATCAGCAACTCCTTTGCCTTGCTCATTCAATGCCGCTCAGCCAGTCCCGAGCTACTCCTTCCAGATCCAGCATATCAACAACGCAATCCCCGTTGGAATCCGCCCGAACGAGATTCGCTCTAACGCATCGGCCTTGATTGCCGACCAATCGCAAGTCGTCGAACAGAATCGTACCGACGCCGCCCGACTCACTATAGCTGCCGATCGATAGTCCTGCAAGCTCGGTGATTCTGTCGTATGGAACAACACTCGATTCCGATTCCCAGGAATGAATCTCTCTCAATTCAATCACCCATTCGATCCATTCGTCCTCGGCAAGACCCCCGATGCCCCCGGGACACCGCTTCTGCCCCATACCAATAGTCCGCCCATCGGCACCCAACTCAACAAACTCGCACCACAACTGCCCCCCGTCGCTGCCGCCGACTTTGAACATCCACAAATGCAATTGGTCGTATCGGCTAAGATCAACTGCCCCGTCTTTGAGCCGGTAATCGAATCCTGTAAACCTGCCGAGGCCGAAGTCATAATCCCACCTGACCGCTTGTTGACCTCCGTGACACTGCCCCGCATCTGTCACCAGAGACACCAAATTACTCCCCGGTTCGCCCTGAAAGCCTTGCCAGAATGCCGCAAAACACGGATCACCGACCTCCCCGTAGTCTTCAGCGTCATCCAGGATAAACTCGCCAAACTCGACTCTCGCATCGTCATGCCAGGCGGTCCCTAATTCGACCAGTTCGACCGCGCTTACCTCCCCGCTGCTGTCGAGATCGCCTCGCATCGGCAGCTCCTCCGCCAGCGCCTCAATCTGCGCCGCGCTAAGTACGCCGTCCCAAACCGTGAATTCATCTATCTTGCCCGCGAATCCTTCCCTGCCCGCATACAAAAGCAGGTTGACCCTGTCGCCAATCGCACCCGCCGAAGAAAAAGGCGCCTCCATTGATGCCGCCTCGCACCCGTCAACGAACATAGTCACCCCATTCGCATCCCGCGTAACTGTAACCATATGCCACACGCCCACGCCGGCCCCAAAACCCGACCTAAGCAGATACCGGCCTTCATATAGAAATGCGAACTCCCGCCCGCGACCAACTATCAATTCGCGCCGCTGATCGTCGCCGAGTCTCGTAATTGAAGTCCACTCGCGCGCCCGTTCATCCAATTGGACATACAGATTCATCGTCCACTCGTCATTCTCCCCCAAAGGCAGCCCCGCTGCATCTTCGTTAAATACATATTCGCCCACCCCTGAGAACTCCACGCAGTTCCCGTCAACGCCGCCGACCGGGCCCGACAACGCAGCTTCGCCAAAACCGTACAACCGCCCGTCATTGCCGTATCCCGAATCATCGTTCGTATAAAAAACCTCTTCCGCCTCCCGAAAAGTATCCAGCTTCCATCTGACAACATTCAGCGTATCGTACCAACTCAGAAAACTCCACAGCCTGCCCGGATAAACGAGCGCTTCACGGCCGCCAAGTCTAACCACATCAACACGCCAGTAGTACATAGTCCCCTCGGCAACCTCTCCCGGCACGTCGAAAAAACTCTCAGCCTCGCAGAACGAAACCAGGTTCGGCTCGGTTGCATCCCCCCCGAAATAAACATTGTACAACGGCGTAAACGCATCGGCATAAGCCGTATCCCAACTCAAACGTACCTCAGGCCCCACACGCACCGCCCCGTTAGCAGGGTCCGGACCAACAGCCTGCGGAAGCTGAGCGATAATCTCGCCCGGATGGTTGCACAAAAACGCAATCTGTTCGTCACTCAGCGCCTCGTCATAAAACTGAACTTCGTCGATGATGCCCTCGAACAATACCCCCGTCTCCCCGCCAACCGCTGCGGTGCCGACATGCAAAGCCGAATACTCGCTGACAAGCGGGATATTGCTCCCGCCGGACAGCACCCCCGCCGCCTCCACCCCGTCGATAAAAACCTCCACGTCCCCGACAAGCGCCGCACCTTCCGGCACGCGAATGCCGACGTGGTTCCATTCGTCCAATTCGATACCGCCGAAATGATAGTTCCCCCCCCAGTGCCGAAAACGCACGCCCATCTCGCCATCGTATTCCTCCGCCGTAAACTCGAACGCAGCACCAGGCGGAGTCTCGCCATACCCGAAAAATTTCTGATTGTAGCTGCCGCTGGGCTTGATGAAAATGCTCACCGTCCGCGCATCGGCCGCCAGAGGCAAATCCGCACCGAGATCGACTCTCATATACCCCCCACCGCTGTCCATCCCCGTCCCCGACACTCCCGCTGCATCGAGCCCCGGCGACTGCTCATAACTCCCGTCATAGCCCAGAGGACCGGAATCAACCGCCGTTTCCGCCCCGCTCCCGTCATCCAGCCGCCAATAACCCACCAACCCTCCATGAGCCGAACCGCCAATTACAAAAAGGCAAACAAACAAACTGAAAATCGGTACTTGAATCCGCAGGACCCTCGCCCGACCCACCCCACTTTGAGATTGTATTGCTTGATGCTGCATCATTCTCGCCACGCTCCTCCAGCCATCACTGCTTCTACAATATCAAATCCGGCAAAGCAAGGCAACCCCCCCAACCGTCTAATCGCATGCACATCTTGCACAAAACTCGATTATCCCCATGAGACGCCGAGCGTTGGGGCTAATCCGCAACTCCGCAATCTACTTTTCTCCCCCAAAACAACAAGCCGAGCAAGACATTTGCCTGCTCGGCCGCACTCCGTCTATATTATCAACTGCAGAAAATCGCTCTAAGGCCGAGTTGAACTCGCATTCCGCTGAGCCTTCCGCATACGCCGGCGATTCTTCTCCGAAGGCTTCTCGTAGTACGCCACACGCTTCATATCTCTGATCAGACCCTCTTTCTCGCACAGCTTCTTAAAACGCCGTATCATTTGCTGAACCGATTCACCTGCTCGCGATTTCACTCGTAACATAAAAAAAAGAACCCTTTACTTCTTAATCAAGAATAGACATCCTGCGTATTTCTGCACGTCACACCACAACATTTCCCAACCATCGGAAAACGCCGAACTGTAGAATCTAATAAAGATGCAACCTCTTTTCAAGACAAAAACTCCGGCCGACAAACCATTCTTGCCAGAAAATACGGCCCACGGTCCTGTAATAACCACACAAAACGCCAAAAAACGCCGAATCAACCAAATATTAGACCCTACTTGAGCAATCAACTAAAACATGATAAAATCAGGAATTGTTGTTCTGGAGGCATTATTTAGTTGGAAAAACTGCGTCAGACCCTCAAAGTCAAAAAAGAGCGGGCGATACTCGTCGCTGCCGTTCTTCGAAAATCGGCAGAAAGCGATGACTTGGCCGAACTCACCGCCCTGGCAACCAGCGCAGGCGCACTCGTCGCAGACAGGTTTCAGCAGAAGATTCGTCGAATCAACCCCGCAACATATCTGGGAAGAGGCAAAGCAGAGGAACTCGCAGACCGGGTCAAAAAATTCAACGCAGACGTCATCATCTTCGATAACGACCTCTCGCCCGCCCAGATTCGGGAACTCGAAGAAATAACCAAAACAAAAGTACTCGACAGAAGCGAACTAATCCTCGACATCTTCGCCACGAGGGCAAAAACCAGACAGGCCAAACTCCAGGTCGATCTCGCTCAGCTCGAATACACGTATCCCCGACTAACAAGAATGTGGTCGCACCTCGACTCCGTCGCAGGCGCAGGCGGAGCAACCGCCGCAGGAGCCGTAGGCGGAATAGGAACGAGAGGAACCGGCGAAAAGCAGCTCGAAATCGACCGAAGGCTCGTCGGCAAGAGAATCACAGAACTAAAAAGAGAACTCGCCGATATTGACAGGCGAAGAGTCCGCGAAATCGACGCCCGAAGCGGCATCTTCAAAATTTGCCTCGTAGGATACACCAACGCCGGCAAGAGCACCCTGCTCAACACCCTAACCGACGCCGGCGTCTTCGTCGAGGACCGCCTCTTCGCAACCCTCGACACCCGCACGAGAAAATGGAATCCCGCAAGGGGAGTCGAAGTCCTCCTCAGTGACACCGTCGGCTTCGTCAGGAACCTGCCCCATCAGCTCGTCGCTTCCTTCAAAGCCACACTCGAAGAAACCGTAAACGCCGACCTCCTCATTCACGTCATCGACGTCTCCAATCCCGAAGCCCTCCGGCAGATAGACTCCGTCAACGCCGTCCTCGCAGAGATAGGCTGCGCCGAAAAACCCGTTCTAAACGTCCTCAACAAAGTCGATATCGTCTCGAAGCTCGGCCTCCTCCAAACACTCCAGACCCTCTTGCCGGATGCTGTCAGCATCTCCGCAAAGACCGCCCTCGGCCTCGACATCCTCTGCCGAAAAGTCGCCGAGATACAAAGGGGAACGCAAATCACAATCCGCCTCAAATGCCCTCTCGCCGGCGGAAAAATCCAGAGTTTCCTGCGCACTCACGCCAGGATTACCGACGAGCGATATTCCGATAGCGAAGTTACAATTGAAGCGACCATCGGAAAGAACCTCCTCCCCGCCCTCGAATCACTCCGCCCTCAATCACTCCAAACCCTCTAACCACCCCCGCCACGCCACTTATCCACTCATTAACCCATCCACCCATCTACTAATGGTCATTGCGAGGAGGCCGCAGGCCGACGCGGCAATCTCTTCTTTCAATTTTGCACTCTAATTTTACCTTTTCCCTTTTGACGCCTGTGCCTTAGGTATTTGATTTTACTTCCCGCCTCCGCCGGGCCACTAATCCACCCATCACCTCATATACTTCCCCCCCGCACCTCTGTCGGCCAGTTTCCGCTTGAAATACCCATTGAAATACTGTAAAATCAATGTAAGTTCAGGGAGGCGCGATGATAGCCGTTCGGTTTCTCCGCCGGGCTTTTCATCGCCGTCGAGAAGGGATAATCTCCTGATTGTTATTTTTTCGCACGGAAGCGGCTGTGCCCTTGCGCAGCCGGTTTGCCATTTACAGAAGTTGGATCATGTACACAACGAAGCGACAGGGGTCACTTCTTACCGCACTGCTCATAGCGGTCGGATGGGCACTGCTGGCCTGTAATGTCGCCGCAATCTTCATGGGTTCCTCCGATGCCGCCGGGGCGAATCCCGCCGGGCGAGTTGCCGGGATGACGTTCGGCCGTTTCATTCATCTGGCCATGCTCGCTTTCGGCGCTATCTCACTTGGTCTCGTCGCGTACCTTCATTTCAAGCAGCGGTATGCAAGGACCACAGGCGCCGCAGCAGTTATTGTAGCCGTTCTGGCTTTCCCGCTCGTATTTCCAGCGACTTCCCCGGCTTCATCGAATGCCAAAATCGCCGACTGCAACGCCACAATCGACGATATGGACGAGCCCGATTATTACGCCGAGGGAGTCGTAACCGGAATACTCTTCAGCGACGACAGGCCCGCCGCCGTCGTAGGTTCGCAGGTCCTCTACGAAGGTGACATCAAGCAAGGCGTCAAAGTCGTCAGAATATTCAAAGACAGAGTCCAATTCGATAAGAACGGACTTGTGTGGACGCAAACCGTCCGCCAGGTCCCGCCCAAGCACTGGAAATAGCGCCCCGTCCCATTCGCCCGGCAACTCTCCAGCCGGGATAAAATACCTTGGCATTCCACACACCGCGCCGCTATTATGGAAATTGATAATCCCGTATGACGGCATTGCCAAGCATACTTTGGAAATGGCTTGTCGCGAATGGTAATTATCCGATTGAATCGAGGCATCCAGTGAATACAGAACCCGCAGGCGCCGCCAACCACAACAGCATCGCCCGATTATGGTGCATAACAGCGCTTTTTCTGGCGTTTTCACCTTTGCTGCGAGCCGAGAATTGGCCCGCATGGCGGGGGCCGCGAGGGGACGGAACCAGTATCGAGAAGGATATCCCCTTCAAATGGAGCAATACCGAAAATGTCGTCTGGAAGACCCCGCTGCCCGGCAAGGGGCACGCCTCGCCGATAGTCTGGGAGGACAGGCTGTTCCTCGTAACAGCTATCGCCGAAACGGATGAGCGATTACTGCTCGCAATCGACGTCAAGACCGGCAAGATCCTCTGGCGTAAGACAATACTTACGGTGCCCTTCGAGCGTCTGCACGCACTCAACAGCCGGGCATCGTCCACGCCTGCAACCGACGGCGAGAAGGTTTTCGTAAGCTTCCTCGACCGCGACAAGATGTTCGTCGCCGCATACGATTTCGAAGGCAAGATGATTTGGGAAGTCCGTCCCGGTCCTTTTGCCAGCAAGCACGGATACTGTTCGAGCCCAATCCTCTGGAAGGACAAGGTCATCGTCAACGGCGATCACGACGGCCCGGCATATATCGTCGCGCTCGACAAGGAGACCGGCAAAACAATATGGAAGACCCCTCGGCCCAACAATACGCGCAGCTATTGCGCGCCGATCATCCGCCAAATCGACGGCCGTAACCAGATGGTTCTCTCAGGCAGCAAATGCGTCGCCAGCTACGACCCCGACACCGGCGCGCAGCACTGGATCATCGACGGCCCGACGGAACAGTACGTCGCGTCACTCGTGTATAACGGCGAATACCTCTTCATGACCTGCGGCTTCCCCGACCGCTACGTGCAGTTGATAGACCCTAAGGGTCGAGGCAATGTCACCAAGACTCATGTCGTCTTCCAGGGCGATCAAGACTGCTCATATGTCCCCAGCCCGATAGCCGCCGAGAAGTATTTTCTCGTGGTTTCCGATACGGGAGTTGTCACCTGCTACGACGGCAAGACCGGCAAGACATACTGGCGGCAGAGGTTGGACGGCAGGCACTCGGCATCGCCGGTAAGCGCCGAAGGGCTGGTCTATTTCATCTCCGATAAAGGCCAGACAACGGTAGTCAAACCCGCCGACGAATTCACACTGGCAGCCACAAACGACCTGAACGAAAAGATCGACGCCTCGCCGGCAATCAGCAGCGGAAAAATCTACTTAAGGACCTGGCAGAACCTCTACTGCATAGGCGCCGGCTCGCAATAGCCGGCCGTTGACTCAGTCATTATCATCGATATTTGCCGCTTTTTGCCCTGTACACCCCCCAAAAAAGTAGCCCTAAAGTGGTATCCGCTAACCAAAGCCTTGCCACAGCGACGATGCCGGGCATGAAATCGAGGGTCTTTTGAATGAGGCAGGTCCACCCGGCAGCAAAAAAACCGGGCTCCGAAAAAAAGTATCTTTTCTCTGTGGTTTTTGGGGTTTTGCAGGGTTTTTCCTTGACAGCACCCCCCTGTGTTTGGTAAATTAGGGAAGTTAGAAGGCCCCCAATTCGGAGGAGGGCCTCGCAGTAATGTTAACTTAAATGTCGTGCATATTACTCCACCAAGGAGGAGGTATTATATGCAACGCAAATATCCTAGGGTTATGATTGTAGGAGGACATGAATGATGAAAAAAGTATTTTTAGTTGTGTTTTTGGCGATTCTGAGCGCTCCTGCCTTTGGCGGGATAGCACTGCTCTCGC